>NZ_SCMW01000060.1:0-19039 GCF_005502845.1 Brevibacterium sp. 2SA
CAGTCGCCGAGCGCGAGGCCAACCACTCACCGCGTGCCCGGCACAGCGACGAGGGCCTGGCCGACCAGGCGCTCTTCCTCGCCCATCTCGCCGGGCGGAAGCTCGCGCAGCTGGCGGGGGAGTGAGCCGACGATGAGCACGTTCGCGTATCCGAGTCAGGTGATCAGGGACGCCGAGGTGCCCCTCCTCGAGGCCGGCGTCCCACTCATGGCTCGCGCGGCCGGGGCCCTCGCACGGTATGCCGCGCAGACCCTGCGCTCCGCGCGCGGACAGGTCGCCGGAGCCCGGGTGTGCGTGCTCGCCGGACCCGGCAACAACGCCGGCGACGCGCTCTTCGCCGCCGCCGCTCTGGCCCGCCGCGGGGCCCTCGTCGAGGTCATCACCCTCTTCGACCGCACACATGTCGAGGGACTGACCGCCGCACAGCGTGCGGGTGCCGATGTCCTCGCCGCCGGTGAGGACGCCCACACCGAGGCGCTCACCGCACTCGATCGCGCCGACCTCGTCCTCGACGGCATCCTCGGCACGGGTGGTCGGCGCGGACTGCCGGGCCCCGTCACCGCGCTCATCCGCAACTGGCGGGCCGGCGATCCGACCGGTGCCGTCATCGCCGTCGATGTCCCCTCCGACCTCGACACCTCCGCCGACACAGCGCCCGACACCCGCATCCACGCCGACGCGACGCTCACCTTCGGCGGACTCAAGGCCGACCTCGTCGACCCCCGCGCCGCCGCCTTCACCGGGGCCGTCGATGTCGTCGACATCGGGCTCGATCTCGACCCCGCCGAGGCGGTCGCCGAGGTCCTCGACATCGGTGACCTCATCGCCGAGTTCCCTCGTCCCATCGCCGCCGATCACAAGTACTCCCGGGGGGTCCTCGGCGTCGTCGCGGGGTCCGCGATGTACCCGGGCGCGGGCGTGCTCACCTCGGGTGCGGCGGTGAACACGGCCGCCGGGATGGTCCGCTACCTCGGTGACGGCGAGGTCGGGGACCGGATCCTCGACCGGCACGCCGAGGTGGTCCTCGCCGCCGGTCGCATCGACGCCCTCGTCGTCGGGTCAGGGGATCCCGAGCAGGGGTTCGTCGAGGCCGCGCTCGGCGCGATCGCGGAGACGACGGTGCCGCTCGTCCTCGACGCCGGTGCCCTCGACCTCGTCGGACACGACGAGCCCGATGCGAACCGACCGGTCGTCCTCACCCCGCACGCGGGTGAGCTCTCCCGCCTGCTCAGCCGCCTCCTCGGCGAGATCATCACCTCCCGGCGGGTCGCGGCCGACCCCCTCCACTGGGCGCGGAAGGCCGCGGCGGTGACCGGGCACGTCGTCCTCCTCAAGGGCGCGCAGACGGTCATCGCGTGTCCCGACGGCTTCGCGGTTCTCCCGTCGCCGGGGCCGGCGAGCCTCGCGACGGCCGGGTCCGGCGACGTCCTCACCGGCATCATCGGCACCCTGCTCGCCGCGGCGCAGGCTGGGCGGCGGACCCGTGGCGACGACGGGCCGCTGCCTGCGCGCGCCGCCGCGCACACGGCCGGCCTCGGCGTGCTGCTCCACAATGCGGCCGGGGAGGTGTCGATCAACGCCGAACAGCTCGTCGCCGCCACCGGCACGGTGACGACCGCCCTCGTCCACGGACCCGAGGCCGCGGACGGTATCCTTGTCCAGTGACTTCACGCGAATCCCAGGGCTCTGTCGTCAGAGCTGAGATCGATGCGGCCGCCCTGCGCGCCAACGCCGCCGTCCTCGCTGCGGGAATCGCGCCGGCCAGACTCAAATGCGTCGTCAAGGCCAACGCGTACGGGCACGGCGTCGACATCGTCGCGACCGCCCTCCACGCCGCCGGACACCGCGAATTCTGCGTCGCCACCCTTGATGAGGCGCTGCATCTGCGCGGCCTCCTCGGCCCCGACGCGAACATCATGGCCTGGCTCTACGGTCCCGAATCCGATCTCGACGCCCCCCTGCACGCCGACATCGCTCTCGGCGTGTCCACGCTCGGGGCCCTCGACCGGATCCTCGAGGCGACCGCGCGGACGGGCACGACCGCGCGGATCCACCTCAAGATCGACAGCGGTCTCGGGCGCAACGGGCTGACCCCCGACGATGTCGCCGACGTGCTCGCCACACTCAGGGACTACGCCGCCGTGGACCGCCCCCGCCTCGTCGTCGCCGGAATCATGAGCCACTTCGCAGTCGCCGACGAACCCGACCGTCCCGAAACCGCGCAGCAGCAGCAGGTCTTCGACGCCGTGCGCGACGATCTCGTCGCCGTCCTCGACGCCGCCGGCGGTCGCCTCGGTGAGGCATCTGACCTCGACATCCACATCGCGAACTCCCCGGCCGCGCTCACCCTGCGGCCCGTGCCCGGCACCGCGGCCCGGGTCGGGCTCGCCCTCTACGGGCTCTCTCCGCTCGAGGACCGGTCGGCTCGCGACCTCGGGCTCACCCCGGTCATGCGCCTCGTCTCGGAGGTCGTCAACCTCAAAGACATCCCCGCAGGTCACGGGGCCTCCTACGGACTGACATACACCGCGGAGACCGACACGCGGTTCGCCCTCGTGCCCGGCGGCTACGGCGACGGCCTGCCGCGGTCGGCGTCGAACCGCGCAGCGGTGACGATCCGCGGGCAGCGCTTCCCCGTCATCGGGCGCATCGCGATGGACCAGTTCATCGTCGACGTCGGCGACGCCGAGGTGGCTGTCGGCGACGAGGTCGTCATCTTCGGTCCCGACGGCCCGAGCGCCGACGAATGGGGAGCGTGGGCGGACACGATCAACTACGAGATCGTCACCCGCATCAGCGCCCGCGTCGACCGCCTCGGCGTCGACGTCACCCGTGCCGATGTCGACGTCGACGGCAGCGGCGTCTCCGACAGCGGGACGGACATCGCCGGCGGGCGTGAGGGGGCGGCATGAGAATTCGCGTCACCTCCCTGGAGCGGATGCGCACCCTCGCCGAGGCGGTCGCCGGGCAGCTGCGCGCCGGTGACCTGCTCATCCTCACCGGCAATCTCGGGGCGGGGAAGACGACGTTCACGCAGTCCCTCGGTCGCGGCCTCGGGGTGGCGGGGCGGATCACCTCGCCGACGTTCGTCATCGCCCGGGAGCATCCGTCGACGCACGGCGGGCCGGCGCTCGTCCACGTCGATGCCTACCGCCTCGGAGCCGCCGAGGAGCTCTCCGACCTCGACCTCGACTCGGAGCTCGAGGACTCGGTGACCGTCGTCGAGTGGGGCGAGGGACTGGCCGAGCAGCTGAGTGCCGACTACCTCGATCTCACGATCACCCATGCCGACAGTGCCGCCGGTGCTGGTGCGGACAGTGCTGCGGCGAAGGATGCGTCCGCGGACGACGCCGATTCCGCGGACGGCGGAGTGGGCGACGCCGGTGCGGGCGACACCGAGGCGACCGGCGACTTCGACCTCGACGATCCTGCCGATGACGACTACCTCGTCGACGAGAACCGCACCGTCGACATCGTCGGCCACGGGCCCGGATGGGAGCGCCGCCTCAGCGATCTTGTCACAGTGATCCGCACCGCCGGATTCGACGTCGCCGATGGGCCCGGGGATGTCGCCGGTGCTCCCGGGGACGACGGGCCGGCCCACAGGCGCGACGAATCCACCCGCGGGTCCGGCGACGCCGACCGCGGGGACGACGGGTCGTAAGGAGGAGCACGCATGATCATTCTCGGAATCGACACCTCTCAGGCCGCCTCGGTGGCACTCGTCGACACCGATTCAGGGGAGGTGCTCGCGGCGGAACAGGCCGATGACCAGCGCCGACACGTCGAGTTCATCGGACCGGCACTCGAGCGAGTGCTCGCCCACCCCGCGGCCCCCGACCTCGTCGTCACCGGCACCGGCCCGGGACCGTTCACCGGTCTGCGGGTCGGCATCGCCGCGGGCATCGCGGTCGGTCTCGCGCGCGGCATCCCCGTCCACGGTCTCCATTCGCAGGCGGCGATCGCCGAGGAGTTCCGCCGGCTGACCACACGCCCCGATGCCGACGGCACCGGCACGGACGACACAGATGCGGTCGGCACGGTCGCGGACGGCAGCACCGGCGCCGGTGCCGAGGACGTCGCCGCGTCGGACATTGCCGGCGGTGAGCCGGGACTCGTCCTCATCGCCGGGGACGCGCGCCGCAAGGAGGTCTACGCGAGCGTGTATTCGCCCGCCGCGGATCTCGTCGCCGGCCCCCTCGTCGCGAAGCCCGCCGACCTCGCCGCGGAGCTGGCCGCCCACGGCGTCGATGACGGCGCGATCAGCGAGCGTCTCGGGCGCGGCTTCGCCCTCTACTCCGAGCTCCTCGGCTCCTCGACTCGACCCGACATCGTCGACCCGAGGGCCGAGTACCTCGCCTTCGCCGTCGCCCGTGACCTCGCGGCTGGGCGCGAGCTCGGCGAACCGGTGCCCGAGTACCTCCGCGAACCCGATGCCGCGGCGACGCCTGTGCGTCAGAGCACGCTCAAGTAGCCGCGCCCGTGCAGATCGTCGACCTCCCCTGGTGGGACCTCGCCGAGGTGGCCGAGGCCGATGCGCGCATCTTCGGCCCCACCGCCTGGACCGTCCTGTACTACTGGGCGGTCCGGGCCCAACCGGGCACGGCGATGTTCGCTGCACGTCTCCCGCAGGTCGCGGTCGAGGACGACGAGGAGGAGACCGGCGGGCCCACCGGTCATGAGGCTCCCGGAGCGCTTGCCGGCTGGGTGGTCATGTCGGCGATCGGTGCGGAAGCCGATGTCATGACGATCGCGACCACCGAGGCGGCCCGCGGACGCGGGATCGGCCGCAGTCTCCTCGCCGCCGGGATGGACTGGGCGGCGGGCCAGGGTGCCGAGGTCATCCACCTCGAGGTCGCCGACGGCAACGACGCTGCGCTCGGTCTCTATCGGTCGCTCGGCTTCGAGGAATGGGGCAGGCGCCCCGACTATTACCCGGGCGCCGACGCGATCCTCATGCGCCGCAGCCTGCGCTAGCGAGATCGCCTCGAGCGACAGAACCCGAGGGACTCACGCGACGGGCGCGGGCCGGTCGGTGAGTTCGGAGAGCAGCGCCCCGTTGAGGTCGAAGGCCCGCAGCGTCTCGGCGATGACGGCCTCCTCGTCGCCGCCGGTCGCCGCGACCGCGTCGAGACGACCGCGATAGGCGTCCTTGTACGGCTTCCCCTTGCCGAGTGCGGTGAAGTCCCACATCGTCAGCGCCGCCTCGGGGAGGCCGTAATGCCTGCCCATGAGGGTGCCGATCGCCTGCCCGCCGGAGAGATCGCCGAGGTAGCGGGTGTAATGGTGCGCGATCATCTGCTCGGGGGTGTTGAGGGCGGCCAGATGATCGGCATAGGCCTGCGCACTCGTCGTCACCGCGATCCCGGAGACGTCGATGCCGTCGACGTGGCCGAGAGCGGCGAGGTCGGCGCTGATCCGCGCGGACCGCTCGAGCCTGGGGTCGTGGAACGGGGCGAACACGGGAGAGGCGGCGAAGTCACGGGCCCGAGCCTCGAGGGCTGCGTAGATGACCTCGTACTGCGTGAGCAGCGTCGCGTATGCGACCGCATCGAGCCGGCCCTCCATGAGCTCGACCATGAAGTCCGTGTGCTCGACCTCGTCGTGGATCGTCGCCGTGCTGCCCTTGAGGCGAGCGGAGAACGGGTCGGTCATGGCTGCTCCTCTGATGTCGCCGGGTGGACAGAGTCTATCGCGGCAGGCTCCGTGACCGCTGGGTTCGCACCGCCTCCATCCTCAACCCGACCTGAGGACGGAGAACCGCCTCGGCGAGTAGGGTGGAGGCATGACACGAGTGCAACTGGCAGACACGAATCTCATGGTTCATCCCCTGCAGCTGGGCGGCAATCCGTTCGGGTGGGGCGCTGATCGGGACGAGAGCTTCGCCGTCCTCGATGCCTACGCCGAGGCGGGAGGCAATTTCATCGATACCGCCGATGCCTACTCGGTCTGGGTCGAGGGCAACTCGGGTGGGGAGTCGGAGACGATCATCGGCGAATGGATGGCCGCCCGCGGCAACCGCGACGAGATGGTCATCGCGACGAAGGTCGGCATGCTCCCGAAGCAGAAGGGGCTCGACCCGGTCAACATCCGTGAGGCTCTCGATGCCTCACTGCGTCGGCTCGGCACGGACCGCGTCGACCTCTACTACGCGCACATCGATGATGAGAAGGTCGATCAGGTCGCCGTCGCGGAGACGTTCGACGCGCTCGTCCGCTCGGGCAAGGTCAGCTACCTCGGTGCCTCGAACTTCTCCCTCGACCGGCTGAAGTCGGCGATGAAGATCAGCGAGAAGTACTCGCTCGCGCACTACCGGGTCGTCCAGGACAAGTTCAACCTCGTCTCCCGGGCCGCCGTCGATGCCGACAAGCAGGAGTATCTCCGCAGCCGCGGCATCGCCGAACTGCCCTACCACTCGCTGGCCTCGGGCTTCCTCACCGGCAAGCACACCGGCGGTGATGCCACCGGAAGTGTGCGCGGTGAGCGGGTCGGAGACCTCCTCGATGACCAGAACGCCCTCCGGGCCCTCGAAGTCCTCCACGACGTCGCCGCCTCCCACGATGCGTCGATGACCGCGACGGCGATCGCCTGGCAGCTCAGCCATGATTTCATCCCCTCGACGATCGCCTCGGCGCGGGTGCCCGAGCAGCTCACCGAGCTCCTCGCCGGGACCGAGCTCACCCTCACCGATGCCGAGATCGGGCAGCTCAACGACGCGTGGGCCGAGGCATGATCGCGCCGGCTCCGCGCCTTGTGACCTGGGAGAACGGCACCGACCTCGTCATCGAGCTGCCGCTGACGGTGACGCCGGCGGCGGCGTGGGCACGCCTGACCGACGGGGAGCGCGCCGGTGACTGGTTCGCCCCCTTCACCGTCGACGGCGACTCCGTGTCCTTCGATCTCGGCGTCTCCGAACTCGGGCAGACCGAACTCGTCGGGGAGATCCTCAGCTGCGAGGACGAGGAGCACGTCCTCGTCGAGTTCGTCGAATTCGGCGTCCTCGGCATCCAGCTGCTGCCCGTCGCGGTCGATGCCGCTGCCGCATCCGCTGACCCGTCGCTGGGTCCGGAGGCGGCGACCGTGGCTGCCGCGGATGAGACCGACAGCACCGTCCTCGTGTTCACCCAGTCGGCCACCGACGCCGAGGCGGCCCGCCACAAGGCCGCCGACTTCGGTCCGATGTGGGACACGCACCTGCGGATGTTCGCCCGCAGCCTCGGCGTCGACGCTCCCGAAGCCGACGACGACGATCTGCTGCGCACCTACGCCGACCTCGAACTCGAGGTCGATGACGCCGTCGAGGACGACCTCGGCGATCCGGATCTCGACGATCTTGGGACCGCTGAACCGGAGGACGCCCGCGTCGGCGAGCCGCACAGCGGTACGGAGAGCCGATGAGCGACCCCCTCGTCCTCGGCATCGAATCCTCGTGCGACGAGACCGGGGTGGGCATCGTGCGCGGGCGCTCGCTGCTGACGAACACGGTGTCGTCGTCGATGGACGACCACGTCCGGTTCGGCGGTGTCGTCCCTGAGGTCGCCTCCCGCGCACACGTCCAGGCGATCGGCCCCGCGATCGTCGCCGCCTGCGATGAGGCCGGGGTCGCCCTCGGCGATCTCGACGCGATCGCGGTGACCGCAGGACCCGGACTGTCCGGGGCGCTCATGGTCGGTGTGGGCGCCGCCAAGGGGCTGGCCACGGCGCTGGGGCTGCCGCTCTACGGCGTCAACCATCTCGCCGCCCACGTCGCCGTCGACCTCGTCGCCGACGACATCGACGGTCTGCAGACGCCGACGATCGCCCTGCTCGTCTCGGGTGGGCACACGGAGATCCTCCGCATCGGCGACATCGTCGACGACATCGAGCTCCTCGGCGCGACGATCGACGATGCCGCGGGTGAGGCGTTCGACAAGACCGCACGACTGCTCGGGCTCAGCTACCCCGGCGGCCCGAACATCTCGAAGGCCGCGCTCGGTCTCCTCGACGGCACGGGTGTCCCCGGTGACCGCACAGCGGTGCGGTTCCCGCGCGGGCTCGCGAAGAAGGACGATCTGCGCGACCCCGAGCGTCGGTTCAACTTCTCCTTCTCCGGGCTCAAGACTGCTGCCCTGCGTGAGGTGACGAAGGCTGAGGCACTCGGCAGCGACCTGAGGGTGGCCGACATCGCCGCCGGGTTCGAAGACGCCGTCGTCGACGTCCTCGTGACGAAGACCCTACTCGCCGCCTCTGACACGGGCATCGACCACGTCGTCCTCGGGGGAGGGGTGGCGGCGAACGCGCACCTGCGCGAGGTGCTGGCCGCCCGCTGCGCCGAGGCGGGTGTGACCCTGCGGGTGCCGCCGCTCAGCCTCTGCACCGACAACGGGGCGATGGTCGCCGCCCTCGGTGCGGAACTCGTCTCCCGCGGTGCCGCCCCGAGCGATCTCGGCCTCGCCGCGGTCTCGTCGCTGGATGTCGATGATGTCCTCGTCTGACGAGGCCCCGGAGGCCGCCCGGTCCGAGAGCCTGCCCGACTCCCTGCCGCCTCGGCGCTCGGGTGACGGGTGGACCGTCGGCTCCGACGGACAGAAGCACTGGGGTCTCAACGGCGCGGCCGGACTCATGCTCATCGACCCCGACCGCGGAGTGCTCATGCAGCACCGGGCGCTGTGGTCGGTGGCCGGCGGCACGTGGGGATTCCCCGGCGGGGCCCGCGATATGGGGGAATCGGCGATCGATGCCGCGATCCGCGAATCCCACGAGGAGGCGGGCGTTCCCGACCCCGACGGCAACGACTTCACGATCGTCGACTGCCATGTCCTCAACCTCGGCACATGGTCGTACACGACGGTCATCGCGAAGACCCTGCGACACCTCGAGCCGGTGATCAACGACCCCGAGAGCATCGAACTGCGCTGGGTGCCGCTCGACGAACTCCGCGACCTCGACCTCCACCCGGGAGTGGAGGCGAGCCTGCCGGAACTCGAAGAGCTCCTCGCCCCGCACCTCTAGGCAGCCGCGCGCCTCACTCGTACGACGTGCGCAGATCCCGGATGAGCGAGCGGGTCACCTCGGTGAGCGATCCGGTCGTGTGGAACACGTCCTGCAGGCGCTGGTAAGGCACCCCGCGCTCCATGAGATCGCTGATCGAGGCGAGCTCGCGGGCGCACCCGAGCCTCTCGGCCACCGGAGCCAGTCGGACGAGCTCGTCGGCGATGCACTCGGTGACGAGCCGCTCATCGGCTTGCGCGTTCTCGATGATGATCGCGTCCATCCCGTACCGCGCAGCCCGCCACTTGTTCTCGTCGTGGAACCAGTCGGGCATCGTCGGCAGGGTCTCACCGGCGTCGAGGCGGGCGGAGAAGTCGTCGATGAGGCACTGGATGAACGCGGTGACCGCGGTGATCTCCTCGAGCGTCGGCAGTCCGTCGCACACCCGCACCTCGACGGTGCCCCAGTTCGGTGCGGGCCGGATGTCCCAGCGGATCTCGTTGAGATGGTCGATGATGCCGGTCGTGAGCATGTCGTCGACGTACTTCTCATACGCCGCCCACGAATCGAACTGGAACGGCAGTCCGGCCGTCGGCAGCTGCTGGAACATCATCGCCCGATTCGACGCGTACCCGGTGTCCGTCCCGCCCCAGAACGGGGAGGAGGCACTGAGCGCCTGCAGGTGGGGGACGTAGGCGAGGAGCGCGTTGATGATCGGCAGGACCTTGTCGCGCGAATCGACGCCGACGTGGACGTGGACGCCGAAGATCAGCATGTTCCGACCCCACCACTGCGTGCGGTCGACGAGTTCGAGGTACCGGTCCTTCGCCCGCACCTCCTGCGTCTGCCACTGGGCGAAGGGGTGGGTGCCCGCCGACATCAGCTCGATGCCGCGATCCTCCGTCAGCGTCCGCAGTGCGCCCATCGACGTCGCGAGGTCCTCGGCGACACCGGACACCGTCGTCTGCACATCGGTGACGAGCTCGATCGTGTTCGTCAGCATCTCGCCGACGATCCGCTTCTCGAAAGCGGGTGCGCGGTCGGCGACGTCGGCCAGCAGGCTCTCCGCTGCTGGGGTGAGATCGAGGCTCTCCCCGTCGAGGAGAGCGAGTTCCCATTCGACACCGAGGGTGGAACGGGGTGAACGTGCGAAATCGACCATGGATCGATCATAGTGGCGTGCGTCCCTGACTCGAGACGCCGTCTTGCCCACACGGACATGAGATCGGTCTCCCACCCGCAGGCCGAGCGTGCGCACCGGGTTCAGGCGCGCCCACTAGCATGGGAGCATGCCAACACGTCTCACCCTCACGGCACTGACCGCGGCGCTCACCCTCGTCCTCGCCGGCTGTTCCGGCGGCAGCGCGGGGGAGTCGGATGCCACGACGGATCCCTCGAGCGGCGAGGCGGGGGCAGGCTCGGCCGCGCCCACGAGTGCACCGTCGAGCGCGCCCCCGGCACAGCCTGCGGACTTCGCCGACGAGGCCGCCGAGATCGTCGACTCCTTCTCCGACGAGCAGCTTGCCGGGTCCCTCATCATCGGCACCTGGGCCGGAGCCGGCTCCCAGGGTGCGGTCGACATGGTCAGGCAGAACAGCCTCGGCGGAGTCATCGTCATGGCCGACAACCTCACGGAGGCCCCCACGGCCGACGAGGTGAGCGCGCTGACGAAGGACATCGCCGGCGCCCGGACCACGGGCCAGCCGGTGTCGATCGGCGTCGATCAGGAAGGCGGCCCGGTCTCGCGCCTGAGCACTGCGGCCCTGCCGTTCCCGCCGCTCATGGCGCTCGCCGCCACCGGGGACGGGCAGCTGACGACGACGGCGACGACGGTGCAGGCGCGGAACCTCACCGACCTCGGCTTCACGATCGACTTCGCTCCCGACTCCGATGTCACCGTCGGACCCGAGGATGTCGCGATCAACGTGCGGTCGGCCGGCAGCGACCCGAAGGCCGTCGCCGAGGTGGTCGCCCAGGCCGTCGACGGCTACACAGCCGGCGGGGTCGCGAGCTCCGCGAAGCACTTCCCCGGCCACGGCCGCCTCACCGTCGACTCGCACGAGAGCCTGCCGGTGTCGGAGAAGTCGATCGACGAGCTCGAGAGCACGGATCTGCTGCCGTTCAAGTCCGCGGTCGAGGCCGGGGTGCCGCTCGTGATGATGGGCCACATCGGCCTGCCGGACGCGAAGACGACCCCGGCGAGCCTCAACCCGGACGCCTATGCGGCGATGCGCGACAAGCTCGGCTTCGACGGGGTCGCGATCACCGATGCGCTCAACATGGAGGCCGTGCCCCAGAACGAGAACGGCGGGGAGACCGTGACCGCGCTCAAGGCCGGCGCCGATCTCGCGCTCATGCCCCCGGACGCCGCGGCCGCGCAGAAGGCGATCGTCGCGGCGATGAAGGACGGGACGCTGACGAAGGACGACCTCGTCGAGAAGTCCCGTCGGGTCGTCGCGATGCAGCTCGCCACCGCGGAGGCGCAGAAGGGCGCGGCCGAGTCCGACGCCGGCACCGGCGCCGAGGATCCCGATGCCGTGCTCACCGAGGTCGCCGAGAAGTCGCTGACCGTGCTCAAGGGCGACTGCGAGTTCACTGGCACGGAGTCGATCTCGATCGTCGGCGGCAGCGAGACGGAGAAGGCCGCCCTGGGCAAGGCGGCCGAGTCCGCGGGTCTGACCGTCGGGACCGGGGGAACGACGGTGAGCCTGAGTCCGAAGACCGCCGCCGAGGTGGCCGTGGGCACCGCTGCTCCGTGGACGATGCGCAGCACCCCGGCGAAGACCGCGGTCACTGCCTACGATTCCAACCCGTATGCGCTCGAGGCGGTCGCGAAGTGGCTCAAGGGCGACCTCACCGCGACAGGATCGCTGCCGGTCGAGTACGACGGCAGCGACGCGGCACCGTCGTGCAGTGGGTGAGTCAGTCGAGCTGCTTGCCGTACGCGGCGGCGATGTCGTCGAGGACGGTGTTCAGTGCGAGGTAGCCCTGGCCGCGCATCCACGCCTCGAAGTCGACGGTGTGGACGTTGCCGGCCTCGACGGCGGGGATGCTCTGCCAGATCGGTGAGTCCGCGACCTCATCGACGACCCCTTCCTCCGTGCTGTAGACGAAGATGTGGTCGCCGAGGCTGCCCGGCAGCAGCTCAAGGCTCGTCTCGACGTAGCCGCCGTCGCCGACGCTCGCGCCCTCGGCCGGCGGGGCGAACGTGAGTCCGGCGTCGGTCATCGCGACTCCGGCGTTCGTCTCCTCCATCATCACGCGCACCTCGTCAGGCCGCAGGCGCACCTGCGAGACCGGCTTGGCCGCTTCGGGATCATCGGCGAGCCGCGCCTTGAGGTCAGCGGCGCGCGACTCGTAGGCCTTGGCCGCCTCGTCCATCTCCGCGGTGCGGTCGAGTGCGGCTCCGACCTGCGCGGCGAGTCCCTTGGGATCCTGCTCGCCGACGACGACCGGCACCGTCGGAGCGATGTCGGAGTACTCGTCGAACAGCGTGTCGTCGAGGCCGGCACCGCTCGAGGCGTTCATGAGGATGAGGTCGGGTTCGAGCGCGGCCACGGACTCGAGGTCGATCTCCTCGTCGGAGTCGCCGATGCGCGTGACCGAGTCGTCGTCGAGACCGACGTAGTCGGGCAGTCCCGCGAACGACATCGGCGAGCCGACGGGCGTGACCCCGGCGGCGACGCTCGAATCCAGCAGCGCCGTCGACGTCACGACGACCCGTTCGTAGTCGGTCGGGGCCTCGAAGGTGCCGAGCTCGGTCTCCACGGAGTAGGTGTTCGCCGAGGCGGCCCCCGCCGTCTCCGTGTCGGAGCCGCACCCGCTGAGGACGCTGACCGTGAGCACTGCGGCCGACAGCGCGAGGCTGCCGCGCACGGCCGTGCGTCGACCCGATGGTGTCGGGCGACGGCGGGCGCTGTCGGGACGGAAGCCGGTGGGAAGGGAGCCGGATGGCAGGGTCTCGGGCACGGAGCAGTCCTCTTTCGCTCTCAGGGAATCGGCGTGCATGATTAGCCTAGCCTAAGGAGTGGGGCGGACGGCCCTGCGCATCAATGAATGAGACTCATCCCGCGCCCCTCGCCCTGCGCCCCTCACCTCGCGCCCCTCACCCCGCACCGCGGATTGTGCGGACGGTCCATGGCGGGAAGGGGGCCCGGCACCGCCATGACCGCGGCGCAGAACCACCGCAAAATCATCGCATCCGGGGGTCCTCGGTCGGATCGGCGTACTGGTGCGGGCAGCCGTCGGTCGGCGCTGCCGGCCGGAGTTCGTAGTGCCACGCCTCGTTGCCGTAGATCTGGCACAGCCCGAAGTCGGCACCGTGCTGCGCGAGCCAGCTCGAGGCGTCCATCGGGCCGATGTCGACGGCGTCTCCGGACACGTGGGGCGAGGTCTCGGGGGTGGCGACCCACCGTGCGGCTTCGGCCTTCGACCCGTAGTTGGAGACCGCGTCGTCGAGCAGTCCAGCCTGGTAGGCCGCCGATCGCCACCCGCTGTTGACGGTGAACGTCACGCCGTCGAGGCGCGCGGACTCGGCGGCCGCGGTCACCGCTGCGCGCAGATCGGCGTCGAGCCCGGCGATGCCCGGCAGCTCGGTGTCGGTGATGCGGGCGTCGTCGGGCAGGGCGCCGTTGTCGGTGTCGCGGACGTCGGCGTCGATCGACGCCCCGACGCCCGGCTCGCCGGTCTGCGAAACCGCGCAGCCGGCGAGCGCGGCGACGAGCAGGACGGCGAGTCCGATTCCCACGGCGACCACGCCGAGACCGCGCTGGACGGCACCGAGGCGCCTCTGGGTGAAACCGACCCGGCATGCACCGGCCGGCTCGCGCCGGATCGTCGACCGAGGCCCCGCCTCGGTGTGGTGGAGTGGGTCCTGGTGGTCGATCGCGCCGAGGCGGTCGGTGGACGGCTGGGCGGATGCTGCGGTTCTCGTGGTCATGCCCTCAGTCAACGCAGTCGGCTGTTGCCGGAGCGTATGCGGAAATCGATACGTTCGCGATACATCCGGGCCGATACGCTGATCCCTATGCGCGTACTGATCGTCGAGGACGAACCCGAGATGGCCGCGGCCGTCCGCAGCGGACTCCGCCTGGAGGCCATCGCCGCCGACATCGCCGGGGACGGTGACCAGGCACTCGAGATGCTCGCGGTCAACGACTACGACATCGCCGTGCTCGACCGTGACATCCCCGGACCTTCCGGCGACGAGGTGGCCCGCCAGATCGTCGCCACCGGCTCCGGCATGCCGATCCTCATGCTCACTGCCGCCGACCGCCTCGACGACAAGACGACGGGGTTCGCCCTCGGCGCCGACGACTACCTGACGAAGCCCTTCGAGCTCGCCGAACTCGTCCTGCGGCTGCGCTCCCTCGACCGGCGCCGGTCCCAGCACCGGGCGCCGGTGCTCGAGGTCGCCGGCCTCAGCCTCGACCCGTTCCGCCGGGAGATCTACCGTGACGGCCGGTATGTCGCGCTCACCCGCAAGCAGTTCGCGGTGCTCGAGGTGCTCATGCGCGCCGACGGGGGAGTCGTCAGCGCCGAGGAGCTGCTCGAGAAGGCCTGGGACGAGAACGCCGACCCCTTCACCAATGCCGTGCGGATCACGGTTTCGGCCCTGCGCAAGCGCCTCGGCGAGCCCTGGCTCATCGCGACGGTGCCCGGTGTCGGCTATCGCATCGCGAACCCGGGCGCCGAGGCGGCCGGCCGTGGCTGAGCCGCGACCCCGCGGGCTGAGCGTCCGGTGGCAGCTGACGCTCAGCTACGCCGGGTTCCTCCTCGTCGCCGGCATCCTCCTGCTCGCCGTCGTCTGGATCTTCCTCCTGCGCTATGTCCCCAACGTGCCGATCAGCGCTCCCGACGGCTTCGTCCCCAATCGCTCCGATCTGCAGCGGGCGTTCTTCCCCGCCGCGGCGGCGACCCTGGGGTTCCTCCTCGTCGTCGGGCTCGCCGGCGGATGGTTCCTCGCCGGCCGGATGCTCACCCCGCTGGCAAGGATCACCCGCGCGGCCCGGGCCGTGTCTGCCGGCGAGTTCTCCCATCGCATCCGGATGAGCGGGCGCCAGGACGAGATCCGGGAGCTCGCCGACGTCTTCGATGCGATGCTCACCCGGGTCGAGGCTCACGTCGCCGAACAGCAGCGCTTCGCCGCGAACGCCTCCCACGAGCTGCGGACCCCGCTGGCCATCACGCAGGCGGTCCTCGATGTCGCACAGCGCGAGCCCGACCGTGAGCACAGCGCCGATCTCGCTCAGCTGCGCGCGGTCAACGACCGTGCGATCGCACTCACCGAGGCGCTCCTCCTGCTCAGCCGCGCCGGCAATGAGATCCGCGACGTCGAGCCGGTCGACCTCTCCCTCCTCGCCGAGGATACCGTGGAGACCCTGCTGCCGTTCGCCGAATCGCGGGGGATCGACGTCGAGTTCGACACCCAGCCGGCGACCGTGCTGGGGTCGGCGGTGCTGCTGTCCCAGGTGGTGACGAACCTCGTCCACAACGCCATCGTCCACAACCTTCCGGCCGGCGGCAGCCTGCGCGTGCGCACCGGCCGGGATCCGGCACCGAGCGGCACCGGCCCGTGGGCGTGGGTGAGCGTCGAGAACACCGGACCCGTCATCAGCCCCGACCTCGCGGCCACCCTCACCGAACCGTTCCATCGCGGCGGCCGACGCACCCGTGACAGCAGCCACGCGGGAGTCGGCCTCGGCCTCGCGATCGTCGCGCGCATCGTCGCCACCCACCGCGGCCGTCTCACCCTCACCCCGCTGGAAGGCGGCGGCCTCCGCGTCGCCGTCGGTCTGCCCGCAGCCCGCCAGCCGCTTCAGGGGCGGCCCGCAGATTCTGCGGACGATTCATGGCGGAATTGAGGCCCCGCACCGCCGTGACCGCGGCGCACAATCGCCGCGACCGCGGCGCACAATCGCCGTGACCGCGGCCCGGATCCTCAGCTGCCGGTGGCGATCCCGCGGCCCGGGTCGGAGGACCAGCCCGACCAGCTCGCCGAGTAGAGGCTGGAGCCGACCCCGAGGGTCGCGAGCACCATCGCGTTGTGGCACGCGGTGACCCCGGACCCGCAGTAGACGGCGACCGACTCCTCGAGGGCGCCGAGGTCGCCGAAGCGCTCGCGGAGGTCGACCTCGGAGAGGACGTAGCCGTCGGCGGTGTTCTCCGTCGCCGGAGCATTCCTCGCTCCGGGAATGTGGCCGGCGACCGCGTCGAGGGGTTCGGTCTCCCCGCGGAAGCGCTCGGGGGCGCGGGCGTCGAGGAGCACACCGTCCCACGACTCGGCGGTGTCGGCGTCGATGACGGGCATCGACCCGGGCGTGATGACGACGGTGGAGGGGTCGACGGCCGTGGCCTTACCGAATTCGAGGTCGCCGCCGGCGGAGACCCAGGCGTCGATCCCACCGTCGAGGACACGGGCCTTCAACCCCGCCCAGCGCAGCAGCCACCAGGCTCGCGCCGCGCCGAGTCCGGCGTTGTCGTCGTAGACGACGACCTCGGTCTCCGGGGTGATGCCCCAGGCCCGGACCGTGGTCTGGAACTGCTCGGGACTCGGCAGGGGGTGGCGGCCGGCGCGCGGATCGGTCTGACTGTGATCGGCGAGGTCGGTGTCGAGGTCGACGTAGAGCGCGTGCGGCAGATGACCGCGCGTGAAGTCGTCCCGGCCATCGGGTTTGAGCTGGGTCCAGCGGACGTCGAGCAGCCTCGGCGGGGTCCTGCCCAGCGTCTGGGTGAGGAGCTCTTGAGCGGTGATGAGGACATCGGTTCGGGTCATCGGATCTCCTTGGCTCGGGTCGATCTCCTGCGATCGCCTCCACGCTCGACTCTACGTCCCCTCAGGACTCCGGGGCAGTCCCGGATTCCGTGACCGGCTGGGTGAGGAGGACGACGTGCTTGTCGCCGAGGCGGGTGAAGACGAGGGTGGCGCGCTCGCCCTTCGGCAGCTTGAGCTGGCGTCGCACCTGGTCGGGGACGATGTCTGCGCCGCGCTTCTTGATGACGACGGAGCCGATGCCGCGGGCGATGAGCTCCTTGCGCAGGCTCGGGATCTTCGCCGGGAGGACATCGACGATCTTGTACGCGGTGACCCCGGCCGCGGCCGGTCCGACCGGTGCGACATCGGTCGTGAGGTAGGCGATCGACGGGTTGAGACGGCGCGCCTGCAGGGGGCCGGTGAGCGCTCTGACGAGTCCCGCGCGGACGATCGCGCCGTCGGGTTCGAGGAGATACTCGCCGAGGCGGCCGATGCCGTCCTCGTCGGTCGCCGGCACATCGTCCTCGTGGACGAGGAGGGTGCGCTCGCCCATGACGAGCGCGCTGCGCCCGGGGCGCTGCCGGGCCGCCCCGAAGTAGAGGCAGACCTCGACGACGTCGCCGTCGTGGGAGACCCACTGGGCCTCCGCGCCGGCGGGAATGAGGTCATGGTCGAGGGCCGGGCCGAGCTTGACCCCGGCCGCATGGGCCTCCGCGGCACGGTCGACGACCCAGGTCAGGGACGGTGAGAACTCGTCGGGATCGGCGATGCGCGCGGTCGCCCCGCGGGCATTCGCCCGGCCGACGCGGCGGCGAGCCGGATCGAACCACAGGGCGTCGACGTCGTCGACCTCAGCGTCCTCGGCCAGCCCGTGAGCGACCTCGGCCCCGGGCAGGTGCCGGAGGTTGAAGGCGGCGATCGCGGCGGTGACCTCGTCGGCGTCGACGGCGCGGACCTCGGCGCCGAGGCCGGCGAAGGCGAACGCGTCGACGCCGATCCCGCAGCCGAGGTCGGCGATGCGGACGGGGGAGTCGGAGCCGTCAGCCCGTCCGGCGGCGAGCAGCCGCTGCGCGTGGTGGGCGGCGACGGGCAGGCGGGTGGCCTGGGCGAGGCCGTCGCGGGTGAAGAGCATCTCCGCGGCATAGGGGCCGAGTTTGCCGACTGCCTCCGTGCGCAGCTGCGCCTGCGTGAGCAGGGCCGCGGTCACCTCGGCGGAGAATCCCTCCTTGCGCAGCGCCGCGGAGCGGGCGAGGTCGCCTGTGGGCAGATCGTCGATCCGATCGAGACGGTCGAGGACGGAGACGTCGAGGAGTTCGGCCAGAGTCGTGCGATCCATGGGGGCCAGCCTAACGTTCCCGGGTCACCGGCAGGTCACGGGGGATCACGGGCGCCGTCACGGCGAGCATCCCCGAGACCGTGAGGTAGGTTGTTGGGTGTGACGTTACTGACCGCACGCGACATCCGCGACATCGCCGCTGACATCGGTCTGCGCCCGACGAAGCAGAAGGGCCAGAACTTCGTCATCGACCCCAACACCGTGCGCTCGATCGTCGCCGCCGCCGACCTCGCCGAGGCGCAGAACGTCGTCGAGATCGGTCCCGGACTCGGGTCGCTCACCCTCGGCCTGCTCGAAGCCGGCCATGCCGTCACCGCCGTCGAGATCGACGAGGCGCTCGCCGCCCGACTGCCCGCGACGATCGCGGAGTTCGCCCCGGAAGCCGTCGACCGGTTCCACCTCGTCGGCGCCGATGCGCTCAAGGTCACCGAGCTGCCGCAGCGCCCCGACGCGCTCGTGGCGAACCTGCCCTACAACGTCGCCGTGCCCGTCCTCCTCCATTTCCTCGAGATCTTCCCGAGCCTGAGGACCGTTCTCGTCATGGTCCAGCTCGAGGTCGCCGAGCGCCTCGCCGCCGGACCGGGCTCCCGGACGTACGGTGTGCCGAGCGTCAAGGCCCAGTGGTACGGCGAGGTCGGTCTGGCCGGGAGGATCGGCAAGAACGTCTTCTGGCCGGCCCCGAACATCGACTCGGGACTCGTCCGCATCGACGTCACCCGCACCGAGAGGGATCCCGCCGCGCGCACGCGTCTCTTCTCCCTCGTCGACGCCGCATTCGCGCAGCGCCGCAAGACCCTGCGCGCGGCCCTGGCGACGTGGGCCGGCAGCCCGGCCCGCGCCGAAGAGGTCCTCCGCGCCGCCGACATCGACCCCCGTACCCGGGGTGAGGCGCTCGGCGTCGCCGACTTCGAACGCCTCGCCGCCGCCGCTCCCGAGGACGGTCGCTCCGCATGACCGAGCAGCTGCCCCCGCGCCCCGGC
>NZ_SCMW01000061.1:0-18548 GCF_005502845.1 Brevibacterium sp. 2SA
ACTCGAGCCTCGGCTACCGCACGCCCGCCGAAGCGCGCGCCGACTACACCCTTCAGGCCGCGATCGCCGCCTGATCCACAAAGAGATCGTCTACGAAACTTGACACAGCCCAGACCGCCCCGGACGCCGATGGCGTGAAGGAACTCGCCGGGACGGGAGACGAACTGTTCGAGTTCGGGGACCGGGTACGCGCCCCCGACACCGGAATCATCGTCAGCGTCAAGTCCCTCGGACCACAGCCCGTCAGCGACATTGCGGCCACCGACGCGTCCGAAGCCTACGTGTTCGAGGCCACCATCGAAGTCCCGGAAGGGTCACCGTTCAACGCGGAGCCAGCGACCGTGCAGGTCACCGACGCGACCGGAGTTGTTGACGTGGTGATCGACGGCGACAATGACTGGGCCGCGGTCCCCGACTTCGGGACTATCGAGGGCGGGGACTCCAAGACCGTGACCCTCGCCTACGCGATCAGCGACCCGTCGTGGGTGCAGTTCGGGATCGCGCCCAGCTTCGCCCCCGACACCTTCTACTTCGGCGGGGAGAACATCTGATCCCACCGTGTACGGCGCCCGTCTCAGAACTGCCGAGGCGGGGCAAATACTGTTCTGCACGTCATGCCCGAGGCATGTGCGAACGTGGGCGTTGGTACCGGTACTCGCGGGTCTGCACGGTCCTGGGCCTCCGGTTCACGCGCCGAATCCTCTTCGGTACACTGGTCGGCCGCGGACCGATATTCTCTGGCGGTGGTCATGGCGTTCGTCGGGAACACCTTCGACGGTCGGGTGCCGTCGGGCGCGTTGTACCGTGCGCGCAACCGCCCGTTTTTGGTCTCGATGGTGCCGAACTGTCTGGATGCCAGTGTGTCTCCTCGGGTGCCTCCCCGCCCTGGGAGGTGTGTGGTGGCCCGTGGGGGCTGAGTGGGGGCTGAACTACCGCCACCCGTTTCATACTGTTTCATATTAATCGAACGCAAACCACCCGGTCCGTGTCCCGAAATCCCAGCCCAGACACGAAGAAGCCCGGCAACTCAAGGGTCTGAGTCGCCGGGCTCTAATCGAAAGTGGAGATGGCGGGAATCGAACCCGCGTCCGTCGGCAGATTGTCAGGACTTCTCCGGGCGCAGTTCGTGAGGCAGTTTCTTAGGTTCTGGTCATCGCACGAACACGTAGACCAACGAACGGAGTTGGGTAAGAGTCCCTCAGATGCCCCCAACGTGCATCCGAAGCAGTGGCCTCTTAAGCGACGCCAGGATCTAGAGCAGAGGCAACTCTAGGCTGACGGATTCGCAGCTCGCGCTCTATCAGGCAGCGAGGGCGAAATCGGTGCGGTTTTCAGATTTAGCACCTATTGTTTTGCAGAGGACATTAACGAGGTGACTCTGCATTCTCGGCCCGCTTCTCCCGACGCAGTGTCCAACGTCGAAACCGATCATCCCCATATTCTGTTGCCAACCCTGCTCACCGACATCACCTGGACGAACAGGCTCTGCCGCTGGGCAGGAACACCAGCATACTCTCTCAACACCGACCGGGCCAATTGCATTCCCGGGGGGTCCGGTGAAAGGCTCAGAGGTACTGCTTGGACTTCATCGCCCGCTCGGCCTCGCGCTTGTCCTGGGCTTCGCGCAGCGACTGCCGCTTGTCCCAATCGCGCTTGCCGCGGGCCAGAGCGATCTCGACCTTGACCCGGGACCCTTCGAAGTAGAGTTCGAGAGGGATGAGGGTGCGCCCCGATTCCTTGACCTTCTGCGAGATCTTGAGGATCTCCTCCCGGTGGAGCAGCAGCTTGCGCCGGCGCCGGGCCGCGTGGTTCGTCCACGTGCCCTGAAGGTATTCGGGGATGTAGACGTTCTCCAGCCACGCTTCGTTCTGGAAGATGAGCGCGAACCCGTCCGTCAGCGACGCCCTGCCCTCACGCAGCGACTTCACCTCGGTGCCGGTGAGGACGAGGCCGGCCTCCCACGTGTCCTCGATGTGGTAGTCGTGGCGTGCCTTGCGGTTCCTCGCGATGACCTTCTTCCCGGTGTCCTTCGGCATGACCGGCCTCCTCTCTCTCCTCTTGTCCGATGCTCTCGTGTGATGCTCGTGTCCGCTGTGCCCGGTGGGCGGTGCGATGACCGCCACGGACCTGCACACGCAGACCCACCAGTCTATCCCATCTGCAGTTCCGGCGCACCCGCCGTGACCGCCGGAAGAAGCGACTTACGAGATGAACGGCATCGCGTTGACGTAGCCGCCGTTCTCCATGATCTCGAAGTGGAGGTGGCAGCCGGTCGAGGCGCCGGTCGTGCCCGACTGGGAGATGACGTCGCCCTTCTTCACCTTCTGCCCGGCCTTCACGCTCAGGCTCGTGTTGTGGTTGTACGTCGAGGCGATCGACTTGCCGTCAATCTTGCCGTGGGAGATGACGACACGATTGCCGTAGCCTCCGGCCCACCCGGCGCTGACGACGACGCCGTCACCGGCCGCCCGGATCGACGTTCCGCAGGGCACTCCGAAGTCGGTGCCGGTGTGCAGCTTCCGGTTGCCCGTGATCGGGTGGATGCGGTAGCCGAACTGCGAGGTGATCGGGAAGCCCTCGGCGGGGTTGGCGAGGACACCGTCGCCGTAGACGAAGTTGCCCTTCGCCTCCTGCTCCTTCTCCCACTCGCGGACCTCCTTCGCGAGCCGCTCCTGCTCCGCCTTCTCATCGGCGAGCTGCTGCTCGGTCTTGTCCTTGTTGTCCGAGATCGTCTGCTCGGCGTCGTCCTTGGCGGAGATGAGGTTGTTGAGGTCGTCGGCCTTCTTCTTCGCGTCGGCCTGGGCGGCCTCCTTCGCTATGACCGCCTCGGCGGCCTCATCCTTGAGATCCGAGATCTCATCGGTGACCCCGGAAAGGCGCTCCTCGTTGTTCTCATTGAGCGCGCGCTGCTCGGAGAGGTCATCGATCGTGCGCTGCTGGGACCGCACCGCGGAGTCGACGCGGCCGATGCCGCCGTCGGCACTCGTGCCCTCGGCCATCTGGAGCAGCATCGCGAGGTCAGAGGTGATGCCGGAGTTCTGGTACGCCTGCCGACCGATCCGCGCCGCCGCGGTGCGGTTCTTCTCGATCTCGTCCGTGCCCTGCTGGATCTCGTCCTTGAGATCGGACTGCGCGTTCTCCGCCGAGGTCAGACGGGCGGCGAGGTCCTCATCCTTCTGCACCGCCTCGGCGAGGGCGTCGTCAGCCTTCTGGGACGCTTCCTCCGCGGCCGGCAGGGCCTCCTTGGCCTCGTCGCGTTCGGCGATGACCCGGGCGAGGTCCTCGTCGAGGCCCTCGAACTCCTGCTGAAGCTCCTTGACGCGTTCGTCGACCTTGTTCTTGTCGTCGCGCGGATTCGCCGTCGCCGAGGTGACCGGCATGACGACGGCAAGCACAGCAGCCGTGACGAGAAGGGGAAGCCTGCGTTTCATCTCAGACCTTCGTGTACTTGTTGAGTGTGATGAGGGAGGAGGCACCGGCCATGACGATGCCGATGACGAGGAGGATCGGGGCGACGATGAGGACGTCGACGCCGGAGATGAGACTGAACCCGGTCGCCTGGTCCTGCAGCCAGCCGCTCACCCCGAAGTGGACGAGCAGGCCCAGCGAGCCGGCGGCGAGCCCCGCACCGATCGCTGCGGCGATGACGCCTTCGAGGAGGAACGGGAGCTGGATGAAGGAGTTCGAGGCGCCGACGAGGCGCATGATCCCCGTCTCCCTGCGTCTGGCGAACGCGGAGAGGCGGATCGTCGTGGCGATGAGCAGCATCGCGCACAGGAGCATGATGCCGGCGATCGCGATCGCGACGACGGTGGCGACGTTGAGGACCCCGAAGAGGCGGTCGAGGAGCTGATTCTGGTCGACGACCTCTTCGACGCCCTGGGTCGAGGAGAAGTACTCGTTGATGATCTGGTACTGCTCGGCGTCCTTGAGCTTGACCCGGAAGGACTCGTTCATGTCCTCCTCGGGCACGGTGCCCTCGAGGCTCGTGCCCGCGAACTGGTCCTGGAAGCGCTGGTAGGCCTCGGCCTTGTCCTCGAAGTAGACGGTGTCGACGTACGGGGCGAGATCGGAGCTGGAGAGCGCGTCCTCGATGTTCTTCTTCTGCGTGTCGGTGACCTCGCCGTCGACGCAGTTCGTCGCCTCGGAATCCGGCGGGCAGAGGAAGATCGAGACCTGGACGCGGTCGTACCAGTAGTCCTTCATCTGCCCGACCTGCATCTGCAGGAGGATCGCGGCGCCGACGAAGAGGAGGGAGACGAAGGTGACGAGGACGACGGAGAGGACCATCGAGAAGTTCTTCTTCAGGCCCGATCCGACCTCGGAGAGGATGAAGCCGGCTCTCATGAGGCGACTCCGTACGTGCCGTGCTCGACGTCGCGGACGATGCGGCCCTCTTTGAGCTCGATGACGCGCTTGGCCATCCGGTTGACGATCTCCCCGTCGTGCGTGGCCATGAGCACGGTGGTGCCGTTGCGGTTGATCTTCTCGAGCACCGACATGATGTCAGCGCTGGTCACGGGGTCGAGGTTGCCCGTCGGTTCGTCGGCGAGGAGGATCCCCGGCTTGTTGACGACGGCGCGGGCGATCGCGACGCGCTGCTGCTCACCGCCGGAGAGCTCGTACGGGTAGCGCTTCTCCTTGCCGGCCAGGCCCACGGTCTCGAGGACGTCGGGCACGAGCGTCGACATCGACGCCCGTGACTTGCCGATGACCTGGAGGGCGAAGGCGACGTTGGCGAAGACCGTCTTGTTCGGCAGCAGCCGGAAGTCCTGGAACACCGTGCCGATGCCGCGTCGCAGGTAGGGCACTCGCCAGGACGGCATCTTCACCACGGACTTCCCCGCCACGGAGATCCGCCCCTTCGTCGGCACCTCTTCGCGGAGGATGAGGCGGATGACCGTCGACTTGCCCGATCCTGAGGCTCCGACGAGGAACACGAATTCCCCGCGGTCAGCCTCGAACGAGATGGAGTCGAGGGCCGCCCGGGTGCGGGTGTCGTAGGACTTCGAAACGGAGTCGAATGTGATCAAGAGGGTCTTCAATCGTGTCGCGGATGGCTCGGCCGCTTCCACTGTACGTAACAGTTCCGTGATGTGCGCGGAGGCGGCGGGGCGTGTGTTGCGCATCTGATGAAGTTCACAGTCCCACCACGATGCGTTCACCCGCGCCGAGGCGGTGGCGGCGTGGGGTCGGTGCGTTCCCACTCCAAGAGGTCTGGATTCCATCGCTTCGCTGCTGTGGTCTCGGCGAGAGCGTCGTCGATGAACGTCCTGACGAGGTCGACGGCGTCCGAGATCGTCGGATGGCGGCGACAGTGGGTGATCCGTGCCGCTTCGACCGCATACCGCGCACGCCAGTCCTCAGCTGGTATACGACCGGCGATATCATCGTCCGGCAGGCGCCTCAGCCTCATTTCCGCTGCAATGGCCTGCGCCAACGGTCGGCTCTCGAACGCTTGTGTCGAGGCATACGTGACTATATCGACCAAGTCCCTGGACCTGGTCGATCGGCGGCCACCCGAATGCACTTCGGTCATCGCGGCGACCTTGTCCGCAATCTGATCGACCAACGGGTAAAGGCGGAACTGAACACGCGGGCTAGGAACCTGTTCCGGTATTCCATCTGCATCATCGCATCGACAGTGGTGTTGAGAATCAGTGCATGACGCTTTGCCGCCGCGGTGATGGCCTGCAGCACAGCTCGCGGACTCGAGTATTCACTCGTCGCGCTCATGCGACATCCTGCGCAGCCATAGAGGCCCTCTCCCCGATCACTTCGGCCCTGCCGCGGTGATTCGGGACGAGTCGCGGTCGGCGGACAGAGAGGTCAGACGCGCGGCCTCGAGCAGTTCGGCCTCGCGTCGCGACCCGCTGATCAGGAGTCTGAGAAGATCGCTTCCCGATTCGCGGCCGTTCCTACGCGCGAGCGGTTCGAGAAGATCCGATAACTTCTCGAAGTCAATGGAGCCGGGCTCCGCATCAGCGACGACATCGGAGACCAGCGACAGGTCCTCCCGCGATTCGACAAGATCGGCGATGGTTCGCTCAACCGTCGTACACGGCAGTCCTGCGATGATGGCAATGTCGTCATTGCCGATCGATCTACGACGCAGGCGCACCTGCTGCAGTCCGGTGCGCTTCCGCCTGGTCGACACGAACTCGAGCTTGTCGGGAACCATCTGGCCCAGGCCCATGAGCTCTGCAGCGGAGCGGTGAGTGACCGTGAATCCCTCGGGGCCCGCGCCAAGTCGTTCATGGGCGAAGCGTTCGGGCTCAAGAGACAGCCACGCAGCGATCAGTTCGATGTGAGGCCCTGTCGCCCCTTCGAGAGTCGCGTAGACGCCATGTGAGACGCGCTCAATGATGCCCTGACCCGCCAGCCGACTCAGGGCAAGGCGGGAGATGCCCCGCCGCTGCGCCTGGTGCGTGGTAAGAAGACCCTGCTGTTCAGCGGCAAGCTCGAGGACGTCGACAACCGCTTGCGCCATACCCCGATTGTATCTCTATTCGATACATTCGGGGTAGGTCACCGCAAGGACCGTGTCGGTTGCGCTTCAACCTCGGGCACCGAGCTCGCCGAGGCGGTGGCGCGGCGGCGTCACTCCTCCTCGGCGTTCTCCTGCTGCTTGCGCCAGCGGATGCCCGCTTCGATGAGTCCGTCGAGGTCGCCGTCGAAGACGGCCTGGGGGTTGTTGACCTCGTACCCGGTGCGCAGATCCTTGACCATCTGGTAGGGGTGCGTGACGTACGAGCGCATCTGATCGCCCCAGCTCGCCTTGATGTCGCCGGCGAGCTCCTTCTTCTGCGCGGCCTCCTCCTGGCGCTTGCGCTCGAGGAGGCGTGACTGGAGGACGCGCATCGCGGCCTCCTTGTTCTGGATCTGCGACTTCTCGTTCTGCATGCTCACGACGACGCCGGTCGGCAGGTGCGTGATGCGCACGGCGGAGTCCGTCGTGTTGACGGACTGGCCGCCGGGTCCCGAGGACCGGTAGACGTCGATGCGCAGGTCGTTCTCGTCGACCTCGATGTGGTCGGTCGACTCGATGAGCGGGACGACCTCGACGGCGGCGAAGGAGGTCTGGCGGCGGCCCTGATTGTCGAAGGGGCTGATGCGCACGAGGCGATGCGTGCCGGCCTCGACCGACAGCGTGCCGTAGGCGTAGGGGGCGTTGACCTGGATCGTCGCCGACTTGATACCGGCGCCTTCGGCGTAGGAGGTGTCGAGCTCCTGGACATTGTAGCCGCGGCCCTCAGCCCAGCGGATGTACATGCGGATGAGCATCTGCGCCCAATCCGTCGCGTCGTCGCCGCCGGCACCGGAACGGACGGTGACGACCGCCGAGCGCTCATCGTATTCGCCGGAGAGCAGGGTCGAGATCTCGAGCTCGCCGAGCTGATCCTTGAGCTTGGCGATATCGCGTTCGGCTTCGACGAGCGAGTCCGAGTCGCCTTCGGCCTCGGACATCTCGATGAGGAGCTCGGCATCGTCGATGCGCTCTCCGAACTTCTCGAGCTTCTCGAGCGTGCCCTGCTTGTGCGAGAGCTTCGCCGAGGTCTTCTGCGCCGAATCGGGGTCGTCCCAGAACGTCGGAGCCGATGCTTCCTCGGTGAGCTCGGCGACCTCGTCACGCAGAGTCGGCAGGTCGGAGACGTCGAGGATCGCCTGATAGGTGCTGCGGAGGTTGGCGATTTCGGAAGCGTGATCAGTCGTGGCCATAATGCCTCGATTCTAGTCCATGGGACACACGCCGTCGGAACTGCCGACCGCCCGGACGCGGACAGCAGACGGATCAGGACGCACAGCACCTCACCGGAACGCGTCCTTAACTACATCCATGGCATTTCTCTAACACCACCCGAAGTTATCCACAGATTGTGAGAAAGTCTGGATAAATGGGAATTTCGCGGATACATTGACAACCTATTGCCCGCCGCTCACACCGACGGACTCGCCGATCGCCACCGAGGGATTCACTGTGGAAGCCACCGAGGTCATCACCAGCGAGGTCCACAAGAGGATCCGAGACCTCGACGTGGATCCGCGAACCGATGTGCAGCGCTCCCGCGAAGTCATCCGCTCGGTGATCTCCGAGTACGACGAGCGCAGCCTCACCGCTGACCTTCCGCCGCTGACGGACAAAGAGGCGACGTTCCGATTCATCGACAATCAGCTCTCCGGCTACGGAGCTCTTCAGGACTACTTCGAGGACCCCCGGGTCGAGGAGATCTGGATCAACTCGCCGAGCGAGGTCTTCATCGCCGTCGACGGTGTCCACCAGCTCACGACGACGAAGCTGACCGGCGGCGAACTCGATGACCTCATCGAGCGGATGCTGCGCACCTCGGGCCGCCGTGTCGACCTCTCACAGCCCTTCGTCGACGCCATGCTTCCCGACGGCTCCCGGCTCCACGTCGTCCTCCCCGACATCACCCGATCCTCCCCGGCAGTGAACATCCGCAAGTTCATCCAGCGGCCCCGCAACCTCGCCGCCCTCGTCGCCCAGGGATCGCTCACTCCCCCGGCCGCCCGCTTCCTCGACGCCGCCGTGAGCTGCGGGGCGAACATCCTCGTCTCCGGCGCCACCCAGGCAGGGAAAACGACGATGCTCAACGCTCTGGCCGGGTCGATTCCCGCCCGCGAACGCATCGTCAGCTGCGAGGAGGTCTTCGAACTCAACCTCCCCAGCCGCGACTGGGTCCCGATGCAGTGCCGCCAGCCCTCGCTCGAAGGCACCGGTGCCGTGACCCTCCGCGCACTCGTCAAGGAGGCCCTGCGAATGCGCCCGACGCGGATCATCGTCGGAGAGGTCCGGGAAGCCGAGAGCCTCGACCTCCTCGTCGCCCTGAATTCGGGCCTGCCCGGCATGGGCACGATCCATGCGAACTCCGCGCGTGCGGCGATCACGAAGATCTCGACCCTGCCGCTGCTCGCCGGGGCGAACATCTCCTCATCGTTCGTCGTCCCGACGGTGGCGGTGAGCATCGACGTCGTCGTCCACCTGCGCCGCGACAACAGCGGGATCCGCCACGTCGACGAGATCTGCGCCGTGCCCGGCGGAGTCGAAGGCGACGTCATCGAACTCGACACCCTCTTCCATTCCCCGCACGGGACGCTGGTGCGCGGACAGGGATTCGGCCACCTCGGCGAGCGCTTCTCCGCGATCGGCAAGGACCTCCACCAGATCTTGGAAGCGGCATGAGCTACTCGCAGCTGAGCCTGCTCGTGGGAGCCTGCCTCGGCGCGGGACTGCTGCTCATCTGGATGTCCCTGTGGGAGCAGACGGCGAGGCGACGGCAGCAGCGGCGGTGGATCCGCGAACTCGACGACGTGCTCACCGGTGCGGGATTCCCCCGCCTGCGTCCCCTCCACCTGCTCCTCCTCACGATCGCCGTCTTCCTCACCGTCACCGTCGTCGCCACCGTGCTCACCCGCTCGTGGGCGATCGCGCTGTGCTTCGGCCTCTTCGCCTCATGGCTGCCCTACCGGTATCTGCAGCACCGTGCGCGCTCGAAGCAGGTGCTGCGTCGCGAACTCTGGCCCGAGACCCTCGACCATCTCAATTCCGGCGTGCGCGCGGGACTCTCACTGCCCGAAGCGCTGAGTTCGCTCGCCCACCGCGGACCGGAGCCGCTGCGGCCGCTCTTCGAGGTCTTCGCCGAGGAGTACCGTGCGAGCGGCTCGTTCGCGATCGCCCTCGAACGCTTCCGCCAGGTCAGCGCCGACCCCGTCGCCGACCGCATCGTCGCGGCCCTGAGCGTGACCCGGCAGGTCGGCGGCAGCGACCTGGGCACGATGCTGCGGGCTCTCGCCCAGTTCGTCCGCGACGACGCGCGCACCCGCAACGAACTCTCCGCCCGCCAGCAGTGGACCGTCAACGGCGCCCGCTTGGCCGTCGCCGCCCCCTGGGTCGTCCTCGCGTTCCTCTCGACCCGCCCTGAGACCGCTGCGGCCTACAACTCACAAGCCGGGCTCCTTCTGCTCGCCGCCGGATTCGTCGTCTCCCTCCTCGCCTACCAGGCGATGAAGCGGATCGGCCGCCTTCCGCAGGAACCGCGCGTCATCGAGGGCTCCTCCCTGACCCGGTCCCCGTTCCACCGCAGCGCCGAGGCGGGTGAGGCCTGATGATCGACCCGCTCACTCTCCTGCTCCTCGGCACATTCAACGGCGTTGCCCTCACCGTGTTCGTCCTCGCCCTGCCTCCGCTGCGGCGCCCGACCCTGTCGTCGCGGATCGCACCGTACCTGCGCGATCAGGAAGCACTCGTCGACGTCTACGCCCCGCCGACGCCCCGGAAAGAGGGCCTCCTCGGGGCGCTGCGGCAGGCGGCCCTGACGGCGACGACATGGGTGACCTCGCGCATCACCACCGATGCGACCCTCAACCTGCGCATCGGCCGCCTCGGTGGGCGAGCGACGATCGAGCGCTTCCGAACGAATCAGATCCTCAGCATCCTCGTCGGCATGATCGCCGGCGGCGGCCTCGCCGGTCTCATCACCGCACAGCGCGGGTTCTCCGCCATCGTCGTCATCGTCCTCGTCATCAGCGGTGGGGTCGCCGGCCACATCGTCAACGACTGGCGTCTCAGCCAGGCGATCGCCCGCCACGAATCCCGCATCCTCGCCGAGTTCCCCACCGTCGCAGAACTCCTCGCTCTCTCGATCACCGCAGGTGAGGGGATCGTCGAAGCACTCGAGCGGGTGTGCCGGACCTGTTCGGGCGACCTCGTCGACGAACTGCGCACCGCGCTGTCGGCGACCCGGACCGGCACTCCCCTCGTCGAGGCCCTCGACCAGATGGCGACGCGCATCGCGATCCCGGAGATCGTCCAGTTCGTCGACGGACTCGCCGTCTCGATGACCCGCGGCACCCCACTCGCCGAGGTGCTGCGCTCCCAGGCCGCCGACGTCCGCGAGCAGTCGCGGCGGCGTCTCCTCGAACTCTCCGGACGCAAGGAGATCGGCATGCTCATTCCCGTCGTCGTCTTCGTCCTGCCCGTCACCGTGATCTTCGCCGTCTTCCCCTCCCTCGCCGTCCTCGACCTCAGCCCCTGACCGAGGCATCCATCCGCTTTCCGCTCCCCTGCCCGACCTCCCCGCCCACCGACCGTCGCAACGAAGAAGGAGACATGATGTTCCACCGGTTCATGACACACCTGACCCTGCTCACCCTCGGGTGGATCGGCGACGACGTTGCCCCGCCGGGAACCCGACACGGCACCGGCGACGACGGGCACCGCGGCGACCGTCCCGATCGCGGCGATGTGCCCGGCTGGGTGCTCATCACACTGATGACCGCGGGCCTCGTCGTCGCCCTCTGGGCGCTCGCCGGCGAAGCCTTCACCACGATGTTCGAGGACGCGATGAACAAGGTCCGAGGTGCCGGGTGAGCCGAGCACTGCGCGGCGGGTCCCCTGATGCTGCGTCCCCGCCGACGAGTGACGCGGCTACGTCCCCGCCGACGGGTGACGCGGCCGAGGTGGGTGCGGTTTCCGAGGATGGCGTGGTCGGGGGCGCCGACACCGGATCCGCGATCGCGGAGTTCGCCCTCGTCGCGTCTCTGCTCGCCCTCGTTCTCGCCGGCGCCCTGCAGATCGGCCTGGTCATCCACGTCCGCAACACCGTCATCGACTCGGCCATCGCCGGTGCTAGGCAGGCCGGACTCGCCGATCAGACGGCCGGCGACGGCAGGCGGCTGACCGCGGAGCTCATCACGGCCGCGCTCGGCGAACGGTATGCCGAGGCGATCTCCGTCGACACCGAGAGCAACGGGAGCGTCGAGATCGTCGAAGTCCGGGTCCGCACTCCGCTGCCCGTGCTCGGGCTCTGGGGACCCGCCGAGGTGTGGGACCTGCGGGGACGCTCGATCGTCGAGGACATCGACCGTGACTGAACCCGCCGTCCTCCCGTCCCCCGGCCCTGCCGACCCACCGGACGCCTCGGCGGCCGAGTCGCAGGTCAGGTTCGCTCTCCCCGATGCCGGGACTGCGGTCATCGAGTTCATCTTCGCCGCCGTCATCCTCCTCATCCCCGTCGTCTACCTCATGCTCGCGCTCTCCCAGTTGCAGGCGGCCGGGTACGCGACGACCTCGGCGGCAGTGTCGGCCTCCCGGATCGCCGCCCGCGACGCGAACCCCTCACAGCAGCGCGCCGAGGATGTCGCCGCCATGCACTTCGCCGACTTCGGGCTCCGCGATGTCCCTATCACCATCACCTACTCATGTTCAGGACCCTGTGGACGCGCGGGGTCTCTCGTCACCGCTGACGTCGAAACGCGGGTTCCGCTGCCAGGGATCCCCTTGATCTTCGGCTCGGAGAACTCCCCGCACATCACCATGCGTGCCTCGCATTCCGATGTCGTCGCGACCACCGGGAACGGGTGAGCCGGTGATGTCCGTGTCGGCGAGGTCCACCGGTTCCAGTCACCGCCTGGCCGACGAGGGGTCGATCACTCCCCTGGCGATCGGCTTCGTCGTCATCGCGCTCCTCCTCGCGTTCCTCATCGCCGCCCTCACGGACCTGCACATGGCTCGTCGCGAACTCCAGGCGATGGCCGATTCGGCAGCCCTCGCGGCCTCCGACTCGTTCGAACCCGCCCCTGACGGAGAACCCGGACTCGTGTTCTCACCACCGGCGGCACAGCGCGCAGCCGCGCGCTACGTCTCGGCCGTCCCCTCACCCGAAGGACTCGACAACGTCGGCATCCGGGCCGAGGTCGACGGTGAGGCCTCGGTCGTCATCCGCCTGCGCGCCGACTACACCCCCGCGTTGCTCTCCCCCTTCGTTCCCGGGCTCATCGAACTCAGTGCCACCGCCTCGGCGCGAGGATCACTGCGGATCTCATGACAGCGGTGCCCGCGGACTCGCGTGCCCGGACCTGTGGACAGCGGATGGACTCGCGTGCTGTGAGCCTGTGAACGCCCAGCGGCCATCCACAGGGAGAAAATGACCGCTTGCCGACCGGCGCCGGTTCGACAGACCCTGATGCGATGAAGGTCAGCGGAGTCGTCCAGCGAGTCGAGGTCAGCGGTGCCGTGCGCACAGACGTCCTCGACGCCGACGGCGAGCAGCCGGTCCTCGACGTGCTCCGCTCCGTCATCGACGAGCCGGTCACCGTCGACGATCTCCTCGCCTCCAACCCGGGCGCCCTTCCACCACCCGATGATCCAGCTGCCCGGGTTGAGACGATGACGTGGGGTCAATGGCGCGGACTCCACCCGGTCACCCTCCTCGGGGGCGGGGCCTTCGACCACGGCAGCGGCAGCACGACGGTGACAGTGCTCGCCGGCCCCGATTCGGGCTACACCCTCGCCATCGACCCCCGCCAGACCCTGATCGGTCGTGTCCCGTCTCCCGACAGCCTCCTCGTCGCCGACCCCTGCCTCTCGCGCACTCCGGTCAGACTCCGCCTCGCCCCCGCGGGGCTGCGCACGCAGAGCCTCTTCGGGTCCACCGTGTTCCTTCCCGATCTCGACCGTGATCAGCTGCCTGAGGCTCCGACCGGCGGGGCACTGAGCACCGTCGGCAGCGACACGATCCATGTCGCACCGCACGCGGTCGAGGAACCGCGCGCGGCCCGTCCGCCGCAGTGGTGGGCGTTTCTCATACCCATCGGCATCGGCGTCGCCCTCGCGCTGCTCACCGGCATGTGGTGGTTTCTGCTCTTCAGCCTCTCGGCACCCCTATCGGGATACATCGCCCACCTCGTCGAGAAGCGCCGCTATGCCCGGGACGTAGAGAGGCACCGGCTCGAGCGCGCACACGCGATCGACGATGCCTCGTCGAGAGCGTTCGGTCTCATCGCGCAGCGACAGCGCACGGCACGAGCCACACCGGGCCTATGTCTGGGGTTCGGCGCGATCCTCAGCCGCATCACACTGGCACCCGAGATCGAGGACCGCATCGATCGCTTCGACGACCACGCCGTCGTCAGCGACGTCCCCATCTGCATCGACCCGCGATCGACCACAGTGGTCGTCACCGGTGAACGCGCGCACCTGCTGCCGATGATGCTCGCCTGGCTGGCCGACCGCCGGTGGGCGTGGGCACCGTCGGCCGAAGTGCAGGCGCTGCCGGAACTCGTCGGCGCGCTCGCTGAGGACGAACCCGCCACCACGGCGACTCACTCCTCGGAGCGCATCGGCGTCGACCTGCGGACCGAGGGCACCGTGTCCACCCTCCGCCTCGGGGCGCCCCAGTCGAAGCGGACCGTCTCCCTTGTCCTCGGCGATCTCGCGCAAGCGCGGACGACGACGTCGACGGCGCTCGAGGGCCCGGTGCCCGGCCGAGCGTTCACGGCGACCCAGATGCCGCCGGCCCGATTCCTCACACTCGTGCGCGCCGGGAGGCCGTCGGCCGGCGCGGACTCGTTCCCCTGCCACGGACTCGGAGAGCTCTGCGATGATGACCCCGAACGCATCGCGACCCGCTGGCGGCAGCCGCATCCGGGGGCCGTCCCCGTCGGCCGTGGACCTCTCGGGACTGTCGGCATCGACCTCTTCGGCGACGGTCCGCACGCTCTCGTGGCCGGCACCACCGGCAGCGGCAAGTCGATGCTCCTCCAGTCGTGGCTGCTGTCACTGGCCCTGCACCATCCACCCGAGCGGTTGACCCTCGTCCTCATCGACTTCAAGGGCGGAGCGACGTTCGCTCCCCTGTCACGACTGCCGCACACCGACTGCGTCCTCGACGACTTCGACTCGGCGGCGGCGTTCCGGGCGCTTGTTTCCGTTCGTGCGGAGATCACCCGGCGCGAACGACTGCTCGCCGACCGCGGGTGCGCTGACATCCTCGACCTCGACGATCCTCCCCCACGGCTCGTCGTCGTCATCGACGAGTTCCACGCGCTGATGACCGCACATCCCCGGGCCGCGGACCTGCTCGAGCATCTTGCCGCCCTCGGCCGGTCTCTGGGCGTCCATCTCATCCTCGCGACCCAACGACCGCTCGGCATCGTCACCGGGCACATGAAAGCGAACATCAGCATCCGGATCTGCCTGCGCGTGCGCGACGACGCCGACTCCTCCGACGTCATCGGCGTTGCCGATGCCGCCCGTCTTCCGCCGGACCGTCCCGGGGCCGCTCTCCTCGATGCGGGGTCCGCGCTCGTTCGCTTCCGGGTTGCCGTTCCCCTCACCGAGGAGGCGCCTGAGTCGGCCGCGCAGCGTCCTCGACTGCGACCGTGGCAACCCGGTCGTGCCGTGCAGGCGAGCGCTGCCCTCACGGGGATCCGCATCGACAACCTCCTCACCGCGGCGCGCTGGCACACCGGCGATGCGCCACGGTCCGTCGTGCCCCCTCCGCTGCCGACGGTCGATGACCTCCCGAGCACCACGGCGAGCGCGCCGTCCCGGCCGCCTGTCACCGGGATCGTCGACCTCCCCGCCGCCCAGCGGCAGATCGAGTGGTCCTATGATCCCGCGCAGGACGGGTCGACCATCGTCATCACCGACGACGACCCGACCGCCATCCTCGTGACGCTGGCTGAGTCGGCGGCCGGCACCCACCGCATCGTCGCGCTCGGCCGGATCGCCGAGGTCATCGACGAGGCGGCGATCTCCTGCGGGATGCATGCCGGGTGGCGCCTCCATGCGATCCTCGACCATCTGGACCGCCCACCGAGTTCGGGCTCGGCCGGCAGTGCCCGGGCTCGGCCGCCGACTCTCGTCGTGTGCGGGAACTGGGGTGAACTCATCGATTCCCTCGACCATCACACGGCGGCGACGCTGGAGGGTCTCCTCTCCCATTCCCGCGACCTCAGACTCACGTTCCTCCTTGCCGGGTGCCGCCCGGGGCTGCGCGTCTCCTCCCAGTTCCGCACTCACCTCATCTTTCCGCCGAGTGCCGGCGGGGACGGTCTCAACGTCGGTCTCTCCCGCCACCGATTCCTCGGAACGTGGCCGCGTCTGCGTGCCGTGCTCGTCGGCCCCCACACAGCTGAGTGCGGGAGCGACGGCGCCGACGTCCAGCTCCTTCCGTCCCGCAGCGGTGCCGGCCCGTCGGCTTTCTCACCGAGGTGGCGGGGACTCGACGAACCGGGTGATGCTCCCCAAGCGTCGCCGAGTCGGAGGGGGGACGGAACGATTCCGCTCGGCAACGACGCCTTCGGAGAACCCGTGTCGTGGGACCCGGCGAGGGACGGTCCCGTGCTCACGGTGCGCGGATCGGCACAGAGCGGGAAAACGTCTCTGGCCCGGACGCTCAGCGGAGGCGAGCGCGCGCAGCTGACGATCCACGACGACGCGCATCGCGAGGAGCCTGCGACGCTCGACCTCACGGGTGCAGGCCTCCACGTGGTGACGATGCCGCTGCGTTTCACTCCCGGCTACGGCTCGCCGCTGGCGAGCGCACAGACGCTCGGACCCACCCTCATCCTCGGCGGTCACACCGCTCAGGACCTCGCCGCTCTCGGATTCGCCCGCCTGCCGCCACTCGACGGCACAGCAGGGACGGGCTGGTTCGTCACCGACTCCCGAGCACGAGCGATCAGAGTCGTCGAGTCACCGCCGGGCGGAACGGCAGCACGATCGGCCTTCCCGGCCGTGGAGACAGCATGATGATCGCGACGCGGCGGCGATCACATCGAGTCATCACACCACCTGTGAGCGGGTTAGCGCCTACAACATGCGCCAACTCGACGGCAGGCGGGCGGCTTGTGCGTTCAGCGCAGTGACTGTCTCGCGCAGACGGCGCTCACAGGCCTCGAGATCCATCTCGGCGAGGGCACCGGAGACGGAGAGCGCGGCGATCGGTTCCTCGCCGCCGCGCACCATGATCGGCGCGGCGACGCACGCAACACCTTCCCCTGACTCCTCCCGTTCGATCGCGACGCCTTGTGAGCGGACCCGCCACAGCTCCGCGCGCAGACGGTCCCCGTCGACGATCGTGCACGGTCCGACCCGCTCGAGGCCGCTGTCGATGAGGGCTTCGGCGACGCTCGGCGGGGAGTGGGCGAGAAGCACTTTGCCCACGCCGGTGGCATGCGCCGGAAGGCGACCTCCGACCCGACTGGGCAGATGCGGGATCCTCCGCGAACGCCGAATCTCGATGTAGACGACATGAGCGCCGTCGAGGACTGCCAGATGCACCGTCTGACCGGTGGCGTGCCGCAGGCGCTCGAGATGAGCGTGGGTGAGCCGGCGCAGGTTGCGCGGCCGGGATGCGACCTCCCCGAGTTCGAAGAAGCGCAGGCCCAGGACGAGACCGTCGTCCTCCATCTCGAGCAGACCATGGGGCAGCAGAGAGTTGACGATCCGCGACGTCGTCGACTTCGGCAGTCCCGTTCTCCGCGCCACCTCACTGATCGACACCGGTGCGTCATCGGCGGCGACGCAGTTGACGATCGAAGCGATCCGATCGACGACCGCGATCGGACTGTCCTGCTCAGCGGGATGCCTCATCGTTCCCTCCTCTCCCAGGAACCGCACAACCGACACCTGGCGTTCCGGAGTCCTCAGCGCCTCCGTCTCACCAGTGTCGGTCATTTCGCACACCGGGTGAATACCCCGTCCCACTCACCAGCACGGCCGCTGACATCGCGCGCTCGCCCGATGCTAGCTTCGTCACACATTCCGCCCCGCCCCGGGGCGATCACCATGAGGATCAGAGTCGATCAGGAGGCACGCCCTTGACAGCCGAACACACGGAGACAGCGTTCGACGCCGAGGTCATCATCATCGGATACGGACCCTCGGGAGTCGTCGCGGCCAACACGCTGGCCTCCTACGATCACAATGTCATCGCCTTCGAACGCGATGTCGACATCTACCCTCGTGCCCGAGCGGTCACCGTCAACGACTGGACGATGCGCATCTTCCAGGAACTCGGACTCGACGAGGAGGTCCTCAAGGTCGTCGACCCGCAGCGCGCACTGCGCTGGGTGACCTACGACGGCACCGAACTCATGCGCGTGAGCTTCACGCCCTCCACACTCGGAACCGTGGAAGGCACCCGGTTCTACAACGTCTACCAGCCGGCTCTGGAGCCTGTGCTGCGTGCCGGCGGCGATCGATTCGCTGATCAGATCGATGTCCGCTATGGCTGGGAGGTCACCGCCGTGACCCAGGATGACGAAGGTGCCACAGTGACTGCACAGAGCGTCAGCACCGGGAAAGTGGGCACCTTCCGGGCGAAATACGTGCTCGGCTGCGACGGCGGCAGCAGCGTGGTCCGACGCCAACTCAACCTCCGGCTGCTCGGAGACACCCACGATGTGCTCTGGATCGTCATCGACTGCCGGGTCAAGCGCTGGTGGCCCGACCGCGACTACCTCACCTTCTGGTCGGACGACCGCCGACCTGTCGTCGACATTCCACTGCCGTTGGGCAACCACCGCTGGGAGATACCGCTGCGTGCCGGTGAGACCGAAGCCGACTTCGACACCCAGGAGAAGATCTGGCCTCTCCTCTCCGACCTCGGCGTGACCGAGGACGACGTCGACATCCACCAGCACGCCTTCTACCGTCACCATGAGCGCATGGCCGAACGCTGGCGGCAGGACAGGGTGTTCCTCGTCGGCGACGCTGCGCACCTCATGCCTCCGTGGGCGGG
>NZ_SCMW01000062.1:0-18496 GCF_005502845.1 Brevibacterium sp. 2SA
ACTCGAGCCTCGGCTACCGCACGCCCGCCGAAGCGCGCGCCGACTACACCCTTCAGGCCGCGATCGCCGCCTGATCCACAAAGAGATCGTCTACGAAACTTGACACAGCCCACGGCGGGCCGTTCGCGTTCGCCCCCGCGCAGGGTCTGCCTCGCACAGATCCAGCGTCGCGCAGCCTCGGTGCCGCGCTCAATCAACACTTGCCGCGAAAAAGTCGTCTCCCAAGGCGCGATTTTCACGCCACCTGTTGAACGAGACGGAGCCGCACACAACTACCGGGCTCGTTCAACACTTCCGCCGAAAAAGTCGTCCCCCAAGGCGCGATTTTTACGCCACGTGTTGAACGACGCAGCACCGCCCACGACCACCGCGCTCAATCAACACTTCCGCCGAAGAAGTCGCCTCCCAAGGCGCGATATTCGCGTCACCTGTCGAACGACGCGCACCGCCCACAAACACCGCGCTCGGTCAACACTTCCCGCGAAAAAGCCGTCCCCCAAGACGCGATTCTCACGCCACGTGTTGAACGACGCAGCACCGGCACGCACCACACGCGCCACACCACGCGAAGGCCCCGTGAATGCACCTCAGGCGGGCACCCGCGTGGGGTGCCCGCCTGAAGTGAACGGCGCGAAGAACGTGCGGCCGGCCTCACGCGGAGGCTCGGGTCACTTGTCCTTGCCGGCCTCCGGGTCGATGACCTCGACGGTCTCGTCGGTCTCGACGTTGCCCTCGGCATCCTCGGTGACCTTGACCTCGTCGACGACGACATCGCCGTCGGCATCCTCGGTGACGGTGACGTCGTCGGAGACGACCTCTTCGTCAGCGGGAGCAGCAGCGGCGGCGGTGGCCTGCTCGGCCTCCTTGACCGTCGCCTGCTTCGGCGAGTAGGGCTCGAGGACGAGCTCGATGACGGCCATCGGAGCGTTGTCGCCGTTGCGGGGACCGATCTTCGTGATGCGGGTGTATCCACCCGGACGCTCGGCCATCGTCTCGGCGATCGAGGTGAAGAGCTCGTGGACGATCGACTTGTCGCCGATCTGCGCGAGCACGCGGCGACGAGCGGCGAGATCGCCCTTCTTCGCAGCGGTGATGAGGCGCTCGGCAACCGGGCGGAGGCGCTTGGCCTTCGTCACGGTCGTCGTGATGCGCTTGTGCTCGAAGAGCTGGGCTGCCAGGTTGTTGAGCATGAGGCGCTCGTGCGTGGGCGATCCGCCGAGGCGGGGGCCCTTCGTGGGGGTAGGCATAGTGAGAAACTCCTAGGTCTAGATCAGTACTGTTCGTCTTCGACGTAGGACTGGTCCTCTTCCGCGAGACCGGATTCGAACCCGGCAGGACTGTCCTTGAGGCTGAGACCCAGCTCGTTGAGCTTGGCCTTGACCTCGTCGATCGACTTCGAACCAAAGTTGCGGATATCCATGAGGTCGGCTTCGCTGCGAGCAACGAGCTCACCGACGGTGTGGATGCCCTCACGCTTGAGGCAGTTGTAGGAGCGCACGGTCAGGTCGAGGTCCTCGATCGCCAGGGCGAGGTCAGCGGCGAGCGCGGCGTCGACCGGCGACGGGCCGATCTCGATGCCTTCGGCTTCGACGTTGAGCTCACGGGCGAGTCCGAACAGCTCGACCAGGGTCTTGCCCGCAGACGCGATGGCGTCGCGCGGGGTCATCGACGGCTTGGTCTCGACATCGAGCACGAGGCGATCGAAGTCGGTGCGCTGCTCGACACGAGTGGCTTCCACCTTGTAGGTGACCTTGAGAACAGGCGAGTAGATCGAGTCGACCGGGATCCGGCCGATCTCGGCATCCGCGTTCTTGTTCTGCGCGCTCGACACGTAGCCGCGTCCGCGTTCGATGGTGAGCTCCATGTCCAGACGGCCTTCGCCATTGAGCGTGGCGATGTGGAGGTCGGGGTTGTGGATCTCGACTCCGGCGGGAGCGGAGACATCGGCGGCGGTCACGGTGCCAGGGCCCTGCTTGCGCAGGTACGCAACGACAGGCTCGTCGAACTCAGACGACACGACCAGGGACTTGAGGTTGAGGATGAATTCGGTGACATCCTCCTTCACGCCTGGAACGGTGCTGAACTCGTGGAGCACTCCGTCGATCCGAATGGAGGTGACGGCGGCTCCCGGAATCGACGACAGCAGAGTGCGACGAAGCGAGTTGCCGAGAGTGTATCCGAAGCCCGGCTCGAGGGGTTCGATGGCGAACCGCGAGCGGTTATCGGAGACGACTTCTTCCGTGAGTGTTGGGCGCTGTGCAATGAGCACGTGGGCTTCCTTTCAGCGAACATCCGCTATATGACGTTCGCACTGCACGTCATGACCGCTTGAGGGTCATGAAGAACGGTTCGGTTTTATGCAAAGAATCCGCATCGCCGCGGGTGGCGGGCCGGTCGGCCCGTCACCTGCGGTGAGTGTCACGGAAAGGGTCAGCCGCGGCGGCGCTTGGGCGGACGGCAGCCGTTGAACGGAACCGGGGTGACATCCTGGATGGTGCCCAGTTCCAGACCGGCGGCCTGGAGGGAGCGGATCGCGGTTTCGCGGCCCGAGCCCGGTCCCTTGACGAACACGTCGACCTTCTTCAGGCCGTGTTCCTGTGCGCGGCGGGCAGCGGACTCCGCAGCCATCTGAGCGGCGTAGGGAGTCGACTTGCGCGAGCCCTTGAAGCCGACCTCACCGGAGGAGGCCCAGGAGATGACAGCACCGGTCGGATCGGTGATCGACACGATGGTGTTGTTGAAGGTGGACTTGATGTGAGCCTGGCCGGCAACGATATTCTTCTTGATCTTGCGGCGAGGCTTGCGCGCTGAAGCGGCGCGTGACTTGGGAGGCATATGTTTTACTCCTGATCGAGGTGGTTGACGCCGGTCAACCGGGTGAGCATGTTACTTCTTCTTACCGGCCACGGTGCGCTTCGGTCCCTTGCGGGTGCGCGCATTCGTCTTGGTCCGCTGTCCGCGAACCGGGAGACCGCGGCGGTGGCGCAGGCCTTCGTAGCTGCCGATCTCGACCTTGCGGCGGATGTCGGCGGCAACCTCACGACGGAGGTCGCCCTCAACCTGGAACGTGCCCTCGATGTAGTCACGCAGCTGCACGAGCTCCGCGTCAGTCAGGTCCTTCACACGGGTGTCCGGGCTGATGCCGGTTTCCGTGAGGGTCTGGCGCGCACGGGTGCGGCCCACACCATAGATGTATGTCAGGGCGACTTCCACGCGCTTTTCACGCGGAATGTCGACTCCGGCAAGACGTGCCATAGGTTCTTACTCCTGTAATGATGTTTCGGAGGTGCTGATGCAGACCTGTCCTCGGGTTGTCACCTCAAGGTCCTCGGCCCCCGACCGAAGGTATCGTCCTGCTCGGCGCTCAGGCGCCGCGCAGGGGGCGAGGTCTGCGTGGGTGTGGTGCTGCGTGAAGTCCCGGTGCGGGACTTCGTCTGCTCGAAGAGCTGCTCAGCCCTGACGCTGCTTGTGGCGCGGGTTGGAGCAGATCACCATGACTCGACCGTGGCGGCGGGTCACCTGGCACTTCTCGCAGATCTTCTTGACGCTGGGCTTAACCTTCATCGTTTTTCCTTCTCTCGGCCGGTCTCCCCGGGTGAGGGAGTCCGGCGCGAATGATCGAAGATCCTTACTTGTAGCGGTAGACGATTCGTCCGCGCGAGAGATCGTAAGGAGAGAGCTCCACGATGACTCGGTCCTCGGGCAGGATGCGGATGTAGTGCTGACGCATCTTCCCTGAGATGTGTGCGAGCACCTTGTGCCCGTTGCTCAGCTCGACCCGGAACGATGCGTTCGGGAGAGCCTCGACGACGGTGCCCTCGATCTCAATGACCCCTTCTTTTTTGGCCATATCGTTCGCTAACCTCGTATTCCCGCGAATCCTTCGCGTTCGACGTAATCGTCGATCGCCGATGAACACCGGCGATCCCATCGGCCGATTCGGACCCGACTTTCCCACATGAAAAGTTGTGGATGGCGTGACGCCGCCCACAACCGGGAATGGGTGAGTTGAGTGAGAACAGACCAATCATCTACTCTACACGACGATGCGAAGATCTTCCAGGCGGTCCTGGATTCCGGGCGTGAGTTCCCCTACAATCCCGACCCCGGCACCGAGGCGGCCGCTGGCTCCCCGGCATTACCGCGGTGACCGCCCGGCTCACATGTGCGCGCGAGCCCCGTATCCGGTGCGCAGACCGACGACGACGGCGACCGCGAGGACGAGGCCGCCGAGCACGGTGATCCACGCGAATCCCCCGAGCGCGAGCAGCGGACCGGCGCAGGCCGCGACGGCAGCGGCGCCGAGGTTCATCCCGGCGTCCGAGAGACCCTGGACCTCGATCCTGTGCGCCTCGTCGGTGTCCTGCGTCAGCAGCGTCGACCCGGCGATGAGACACGCCGACCAGCCGAGGCCGAGAACGAAGAGGGCGATCGAGATCCGGGCGAACGACGACTCGCCCGCGGCATCGATGAACCCGAGGACGAGGGCGAGCGCGAAGAGCCCCTGACCGAGCGCGATGACCCGTCCCGGCGAGAAGCGGTCGGTGAGGTAGCCGAAGACCGGGGAGAGACCGTACATCCCGAAGATGTGCCCGGCGATCGTCACCCCGATGACGCCGAGGCCGAACCCCTGATGGTCCATGTGCACCGGCGTCATCACCATCGTCGAGACCATGATCATGTGCCCGGTGACGACGGAGAGCAGGCCGAAGAGGGCACCCGGGGACCGGCGCACGGCACGCCAGGCCCCGCCTCGGCGGGATGATTCCATCACCGAGGCGGCGGTGCGGACATCGCCGACGGACCCCTGCGCCGTATCGGTCTCCGCCGCGGATCCGCCCACCGTCGCGTCAGAGTGCGGGGAGGCCACTGATGCGGTGACTTCCGCGGGTGCGTCCTGCGCGGGGGTGCGGAGGAACATCACGCAGACGAAGGAGAGGAGGTAGCCCGCGACGGCGATGAGGAAGGGTCCGGCGAAGGGGTCGATGCCGAGCGCCTCCCCCAGCTTGGCCCCGGGTTCGGCGAGGTTGGGGCCGACGACGGACCCCACGGTCGTCGCCCACACGACGAGCGACATCGCCCGCCCCTTGAGGTTCGCGGGGGCGGCATCGGTCGCCGCGTACCGACTCTGCAACCCCGCTGCGGTCGCGGAGCCGAAGCAGCCCATGCCGATGAAGAAGAGGAGGGAGATGCCGGCGAGGATCGCCGCGACGATGAGCAGCGCCCCGATGAGGGCGAGTCCGTAGCCGACGCCGAGCGCCCACCGCCGATTCCGTGCGGCGGCGAGTCGGGCCAGGGGCAGGGCGAGGAGTCCGGCGCCGAGGATCGACGCCGTCTGCGCGAAGCCGGCGAGCTCGGTGCGGCCGGTCAGCCTCTCGGCGAGGATCCCGCCGACGGCGAAGCCCGTGGCCACGCCGATGCCGGCGAACAGCTGCGCGAGGCTGAGCGCCCACTGGTTGTGTCGGAATGTCCGTCCCGTCGTTCTCACTCCCTGACCTGCCTGTGCGCCGCCGATCGCACCGCGTCGTCGCAACGCTTCCTCGGCCTCGCCACATCGCTGTGCCGGGCGCGCCCGTGCTCTGCCTCGATGCTAGCCGACGCCGACGCGGCCGGGAGCGCACTCCCGGCCGCGTTCATGGTCAGTGCCGTGGCTTCCGGACCTTCGCGGCTCGGTAGACGAGCCCGCCGGCGGTGAGCAGGGCGAGCGCTCCGGCGAGCAGCGCCCAGATGTCGGCACCGGTGCGCGGCAGACTGCCGCCGCCACCGTCACCGCCGCCGGCTGAGCCGCCGCCGGGGGCGTCACCGCCGCCCTTCGGGTCGTCCCCGGCGGCACTGCCGCCGCCGTCGGAGCCGGCACCGTCGCTGTCCTTGCCGCCGTCATCGCCCTTGCCGTCGTCACCGGTCACGGTCAGCGTCGTGTTCGCCGCCGTCTTGCCGCTCTCATCGAGCAGCTGGACGACATAGGTGCCCGGCTTCGCGTCCCGCGGAACGGTGATCCGGCCGACAGCGTTGCCGCCGTTGTCGGTCGTCAGCGTCCCGAGGCTGCCTCCGGTCTCGAAGGCGACGGTGTACCTCGCCTCTGAGGCCTGATGCTTCACCGTCGCATCGAGGCTCTCCCCGGCCGCTGCGGTGTCCTGCGACAGGGAGAAGTCCTCGGCGCGGAACGTGTCCATCCGGCACCGGTTGGGCAGAGTGATCGTCTCACCGCGGTCGTCGACGGCCGTGTCGGGCGTCGGCAGCTTGGGTCCGAAGTCGCCGACCTCGGGCACCGTGCCCTGGGAGAGGAACGTGTTGACCGTCTCGTCCGTGCACGCCTTGTTCTCATCGCGTGACATGTACGAGGTGTGCGAGGCCCCGGAGACCGAGAGCAGGCTGCCGTCGATCGTGCGGGCGAGCTTGACTCCCGAGGCGTACGGGGTCGCCGAGTCGTGGGACGTGGAGACGACGAGGATGTTCGGCACGGCGGTGAGCTTCTCCGGCTTGGGCAGGGTGCCCTTGAACTTCCAGAAGTCGCAGTAGTCGTAGACGCCCGGGGACACCGAGGCGGCCTGGAACGGACCGGCTTCGTCGTAGCGCTCTGCCAGATCGCGCAGCGCCGCGAGGTCAGGCTTGTCGCCGTAGCTGTTCTCATCCGTGCAGCGGATGTTCGTGAACGCCTGGAGCATCGGATCGTAGTGGCCGGTCTCATCCCTGGAGTTGTAGTCGTCGGCGAGCCTCATGAGCTCTCCGGCCGACTCCCCCGCCTTGAGTTCGGTGAGACCGAGGGCGAGCCGCGACCACAGCGTCTCCGAGTAGAGGGCCTGGATGACACCGGTGCGCGCATCGCCGAACGTCACCTCGCGGTCGTCGCCGTCGATGCCCGTCGGCAGCGGATTGCCCTCGAGTGAGCGGAGCACTCCCTGCACGGCCGTCGTCAGTTCCTCCCGGTCGGTGATGCCGTCGCCGAGTGCGCACGTGAACGGCTGGTCCTTGAGCTCGGCCAGGCGGCCCGGGAACTTCAGGTCGGGGTAGGTCTCACCCCAGGTCCTGCCGTCCGCGCCCTTGGCCGAGCAGTCGAGGGCGAACTGCTCGAAAGTGCCCTGGAAGCCGGCGATCTGGTTGACGGAGTCGTCGGCGTCCTCCTCGGCGTCCTCCTTGGCCACGAGCTTGCCGCTGGCATCGAGGTACGCCTGCGGGTCGGCGTTGATGTCCTTGAGCGCCTTGTAGGCGGAGACGTTGCCGGGGTCGACGGCGCCGTCGAGGACGAGGCGGCCGACGCTGTCACCGAACTTCTGGGCGTAGACGTAGCCCAGTCGGGTGCCGTAGGAGAAGCCGATGAAGTCGAGCTTGTCGTCTCCGCTCGTCGCGCGGATGAGGTCGAGATCGCCCACGGCATCCCATGTGCCCAGGTGCTTCATGAGGTTCTCCTGGCCGCCTTCGCCGAGGTCGAAGAGCTTGCCGGTGTTCTCGATGCAGTCGTTGGCGAAGCGCTCGGCCTGATCGTTGAGGATGTCCTCGGCGTTGTCACGGTCCCCCGACCAGGCGTCTTCGGCGCGGTCGGCGTCGATCTGCTCATCGGTCGAGCACTGGGAGAACGGCATCGAGCCGCCGGTGCCGCGCGGGTCGAAGCCGACGAGGTCGAAGTTCGCGGCGAGGTCGGGTTCGTAGAGCGCGCCGGCCACGCCGAGCGTCATGCCCGAGCCGCCGGGTCCGCCGGGGTTCCACGCGACGGTGCCCTGGGACGTCGTCTTCTCGAACTTCCCGCCGACCATCTTGCCCGAGGGCACCTTCATCATCGCGATCGCGACATTGCCCGCAGCCGGATCCTTCGCGTCGATCGGGGCGATGAGGTAACCGCACAGCGGTGCCCGCCCGATCCGCTCGGAGTAGTCGGGGTAGCCGAGCTTGCCGCAGTTCTCCGCGCTGAGGTCGACCTTCTGGTTGTAGTACTTCTCGAGCCCGGCGGGAACGCTGCCCGCACCCGTGCCGCCGCCCTGCGGATCCGGGATGCGGTACGTGCCGTCATCCTGCCCGAAGAGCTCCTTCGCCAGCTGCGGGTAGTACTTGTCGAGCTCCTCCGCGTTCGGGCTCGGCTCCTGGGTCGGTTCCTCCGTTGCTCCCGGCTCGCTCGGTGCGGACTCGCTCGGTTCCGGTGCGGTGGGGGTCTGGCTGGGAGTCTCGGTGGGCGCGGCCGAGGGGTCGGCGACGACGGTGAAGTCGTCACTCGTCTTCAGACTGTCCGCGGATTTGACGATGTAGGTGCCGGGAGTCAGCGGCGCACCGTCGATCTCGGTGTCGACCGTGCCGGTGCCGGCCTCGACGGTGGCCTCGGCCCCGTCGACGGGGTCGTTGCTGGCCGCGTGGACGACGGTGAGCGTGGTCGGGCCGGACGGATCCCCGGCGACGGTGACGGGGATCGTGAGGTCCGGCGACGCGGTCACCTCGGCGTCGATGCCGAGGGTGATCTCGAGGTCGGTGTCGGTCGCCGAGTCTGCCGTCGGCGAGGTCTGCTGGGTGGACGCGGGTGACTCCGCGGTGCCTGCGGCGACGGCGGGCAGACTGCCCGCGAACAGCAGTGAAGCGCCGATGAACGACGCTCCCAGGACACGCGAAGACCCTCTCAATGTGATGTGGGTCATGCTCGCCATCGTAACGCACAGATAACGGTCAGCATTTTTTCATACTCTTCGTTATCATTTCGTGACAAAGATCAGCCCCCGGGCCGTCGTCGCCCTACCGCTGCGACTGTCGTTCCGCCCCGTGACCTCCCATGTCGTCGAGCCCGAGAGACCGACCGCGGCGACTGCTAGCGTGAGCACAGACACCGCCGCGCACAGGGAAGAGAGCACCATGGACGATCTCGACGCCATCACCGAGGAATCGCTCGTCGCGAAGGGCGGCCGCAAATGGTCGTCGTTCCCCGGCAGCCTCGGCGCCTTCATCGCCGAGATGGACTTCGGGGTCGCGCCCGTCATCCGACAGGCGATGACTGAGATCGACGCCCGCGACCTCTACGGCTACGCCCCGGGAAGTCTCGTCGCCGACCTCCGCAGCGCCACCTCGGCGTTCTGCGCCGACCGCTACGGCTGGCAGTTCCCCACCGAGCACGTCCACCTCGCCAGCGACGTCCTCGCGGCCTTCATCGGCGTGCTCGAGCATCTCACCCCGGCCGGCACCCCGATCGTGCTGCCGACCCCGGCGTACATGCCGTTCTTCGACGTCGCCGCGGTCACCGGCCGTGAGCTCATCGAGGTGCCGATGCTGCGGACGGAGACCGACTGGCAGGTCGACCTCGACGCCGTGGCCGAAGCGCTCACCCCGGGAGCCACCCTTGTCCTGTGCAACCCGCACAACCCGATCGGGAAGGTCTATTCGCCCTCCGAGCTGCAGGCGATCGCCGAGGTGGTCGAGGCCGCGGGCGCGCGCGTGTTCTCCGATGAGATCCACGCTCCCCTCGTCTACGATCCCGCCCATCATGTGCCCTATGCGAGCCTGAGCGCGGTGACCGCCGGGCACACGGCCACCGCGACCGCCGCGTCGAAGGCCTTCAACATCCCCGGCCTCAAATGCGCCCAGCTCATCCTCACGAATCCCCACGACCGTGAGACCTGGGCCCGGAAGGGGCACTTCGTCTCCGGTGCGGCCGCGAATCCCGGAATCCTCGCCACGACCGCCGCCTACTCCCAGGGCGGCGACTGGCTCGCCGAGATCACCGCCTACCTCAAGGGCAACCGCGACGTCCTCACCGATCTGCTCACCTCCGAGCTGCCGAACGCAGCCTACATCCCGCCCGACGGCACCTACCTCGCGTGGCTCGACCTGCGCGGCTACGGGTTCGAGTCGGGGCTCTCGGCGCACTTCAACGATGCAGCGAAGGTCGCAGTGACCGAGGGGCGCCTCTGCGGGAAGGTCGGCGCCGGGCACGTCCGGATCAACTTCGCCCTCCCCCGTCCCCTCCTCGAGGAGGCGGTGGGCCGGCTCGTCACCGCGGTCCGCCGCGGACCGCACGATTGAGAACGGAACCTCCGGACAGGCGGCGGGACAGCCTCAGCCCTCCGGCAGCCATTCGATGAGCTCGAAGGCGGCGTTCTCCGCCGCCGCCTCCCGCACCTGCTGGTCGTAGCGGAGGTAGTACTCGAGGTTGCAGCGGTCCATGAACGTCCGGAAGCGCTGCGAGGGCTGTCCGGACCCGACGATCTCCGCCGGCAGCAACGGGTTCTCCATGACCGCGCGCCCGACCCGGTAGTAGAGGTCGAAGAATCGGCCGATCGGCAGCTCCGGCAGCCCCGCCCCCGGTTTGTCGTGCGGCCCGCCGAGGCGGCTGATCTCGACCTCGAACTCCTCGATCTGCCGGCGGGCACCGGCGAGTTCGAAGGCGATCGCGGTCATCCGCTTCGCCGCGGCGAGGTCACCGGGAACGATCTGCGTGCACTCGTACCAGCCGCCGTCGATGTCGGCCGGCAGCTGGGCGCGCAGCGCGTGGCTGCGATCGGCGAAGCCGATGAGGACCCCGGCCCGCAGCTGCCGGTACCCGAGCATGCGCGCGACGTACTGGAAGCGGTCCCGCTGCGGGCGGGAGGACTCGGGGATCGTGTAGAGGGCGGCGTGGAAGCGGCCGGCGAACTCCGGAAGGTCGCGGTCGCCGCTGATGTCGCGGAACTGCGCGAGGATCCGCGGGCTGAGCCGGTACCGGGTGACGCGACCGCAGCGCTCGAGTGAGATGAGATCGCGCTGGGCCATGCGGGTGAGCTGGTTGCGCACACTCGAGGCCGAATAGCCGTGGTCGGCGAGGATGCGCACGATGATCGGGCCGGGCACCCCGCTCGCCCGCAGACACCCGAAGACGGAGACGACATCGAAGGCGATCCGCGTCAGCCGATAGCGATCGCCCACATCTCGCCTACGTTTCGTGGCAAGTTGGACGTCGCTCATGCCGCAATCCTACCGTGAGAGCCATCCCACCAGGGCTGATGAGAAGGGACGAATGACCATGGACAATGACAGGTTCGAGCGCAGACAGCGGGTCTATTCGACGGCGAAGGTCGCGGGTCTGCTCGCGGGCTCAGCGGCCGCCTTCCTCGCCTTCTGCCTCTTCCAGATCTTCGGTGCCGAGATCCTCGAGACGGCCGTGTGGATGTTCGCCCTCGGGCTGATGACGTTCTCCGGGGTCTTCGTCGCCACCTACCTCGGAGTCGCCGCGTCGACGCGCGGGACCGCTGTCGGCAGCTGAGGCCCCACTCCCCTCACCCGGATGCCGCCGCGCGGCGACGGCACTGCGGTCACTGCCCCGGCTGCACCGGGGTGATCCCGAACTCGGCGAGTTCGGCGGCCCCGCCGTCGGATGCGGTGAGCACCCACACGCCGCCGTCGTGGCGGGCGACACTGTGCTCCCAATGGCTGGCCCGGGAGCCGTCGGCGGTGACGACCGTCCAGTCGTCGGCAAGCGTCACGGTCTCCGGACTGCCGGCCGTGAGCATCGGCTCGATCGCCAGGCACATGCCCGGGCGGATCTTCGGACCGTTCGACTTCGCGCGGTAGTTGAGGACCTCCGGCGGCATGTGCATCGACGTGCCGATCCCATGACCGGTGAACTCCTCGACGAGACCGAGGTCGGGGGCCGCCTCGGTGACGTAGTCGTCGATGGCATCGCCGATGTCGCTGACCTTCGTTCCCGTCGCGAACGCCGCGATCCCGGCCCACATGGCCCGCTCGGTCGCGGCAGACAGCGCGCGGTCGGCCGCCGTGCCCGCGGCCTCTCCGCCGACGATCATCGTGAAGGCGGAGTCCCCGTGGAACCCGTCGACGATCGCGCCGCCGTCGATCGAGACGAGGTCGCCCGGCTCAAGCACACGCTGCCCGGGGATGCCGTGGACGATCTCCTCGTTGACGGAGATGCAGAGGACGGCCGGGAAGCCCTGGTAGCCCTTGAAGTTCGACGTCGCCCCCGCCTCGGCGATGACCGCTTCAGCGGCGGCATCGACCTCAGCGGTCGTCGCCCCCGGGACCGCGGCGGCCCGGGCGGCGTCGAGCGCGGCCCGCGTGACCGCGCCGGCCGCCCGCATGCTGCGCAGCTGCGCGGGCGACTTCAGCTCGATCCGGGGACCGAAGATCATCGCAGGGAGTCGAGGATGCGATCGGTGATCGCGGAGACCTCACCGAGGCCGTCGACCTCCCGCAGCAGTCCGCGCTCGCGGTAGATGTCGGTCAGCGGCTGCGTCTGCTCGGCGTAGACGTCGAGGCGGTGACGGATGACGTCTTCGCTGTCGTCGCTGCGGCCTTCCTTCTCCGCGCGGGCGAGCAGCCGGGCGACGACCTCGTCGACGTCGGCGGTGAGCTCGACGACGGCGGAGAGCTCGTGGCCGCCTGCCTCGAGCATCCGGTCGAGTTCGGCGACCTGCGCGGCGGTGCGCGGGTAGCCGTCGAGGAGGAAGCCGGCTGCGGCGTCGTCCTGCGCGAGCCGATCGGCGACCATCTTGTTCGTCACCTCGTCGGGAACGTACTCACCGGCGTCCATGTAGCGCTTCGCGAGCGTGCCCAGCTCGGTCTCGCCCTTGACGTTGGCGCGGAAGATGTCCCCGGTCGAGATCGCGGGGATGTCGAGCGCCTCGGCGAGTCGTGCCGCCTGGGTGCCCTTGCCGGCGCCGGGCGCGCCGATGAGGATGATGCGTGAACTCATATCTGTCCTTCCGGAGAACTGCGCTGACCGTGAGGTCAGCGGAGCAGGCCCTCGTAGTGGCGCTGCTGCATCTGCGCGTCGATCTGCTTGACCGTCTCAAGGCCGACACCCACGACGATGAGCAGCGAGGTGCCGCCGAAGGGGAAGTTCTGGTTCGCGTTGATGAGAACCAGGGCGATGAGCGGGATGAGCGCGACGAACGCGAGGTAGAGCGATCCGGGGAAGTTGATGCGGCTGAGCACGTAGCTCAGGTACTCCGCGGTGGGACGTCCGGCCCGGATGCCGGGGATGAAGCCGCCGTACTTCTTCATGTTGTCCGCGACTTCCTCCGGGTTGAAGGTGATCGCGACGTAGAAGTACGAGAAGAAGATGACGAGCACCGCGTAGGCGGCGATGTAGATCGGGTGGTCGCCGGTGGTGAAGTACGTGTTGATCCATTCGACCCAGTTCGTCTCGGGGTTGAAGAACTGAGCGATGAGGCTCGGCAGGTAGAGCACCGAGGAGGCGAAGATGACGGGGATGACGCCGGCCATGTTGACCTTGATCGGAATGTACGTCGAGGTGCCGCCGAACATCCGGCGCCCGACCATGCGCTTGGCGTACTGGACGGGGATGCGGCGCTGGGACTGCTCGACGAAGACGACGAGCGCGACGAGGACGAGGCCGACGGCGATGACGATGAGGAACACGTCGATGCCCTGTTCGCGGAGGATCGCGCCGAGCGAGGACGGGAAGGCCGCCGCCACCGAGGTGAAGATGAGGATCGACATGCCGTTGCCGACGCCGTGCTCGGTGATCTGCTCGCCGAGCCACATGATGAGGCCGGTGCCGGCGGTGAGCGTGATGACGAGGACGGTGATGCCCCACCACGTGTCGTTGGTGATGAGGTTCGTGCAGCCTTCGATCTGACCGAACAGCGCACCCGTGCGCACGGTGGCGACGAGGGTGGTGGCGTTGAGGATCGCGAGGCCGATCGTGAGGTAGCGCGTGTACTGCGTGAGCTTGGCCTGACCGGAGGCGCCTTCTTTGTGGAGGGCCTCGAAGCGCGGGATGACGACGCGGAGCAGCTGGACGATGATGCTCGCCGTGATGTAGGGCATGATGCCGAGGGCGAAGATCGACAGCTGGAGCAGGGCGCCGCCGCTGAAGAGGTTGATCATCGCGAACCCGCCCTCGTTGAGCTGCGGGGACGCTACGCACTGCTGGACCTGCGTGTAGTCGATGCCGGGCGAGGGGATGAAGGAGCCCAGGCGGAAGAGGACGATGATGCCCAGGGTGAAGAGGAGTTTGTTCCTCAAGTCGGGCGTGGAAAAGGCCCTCCGAATTGCGCCGATCAAGCGTCCTCCTCAGGGGGATGGAAGTCAGGGTCGCTGTCACGACCTGGCGAATGAGACAAATACCTGCAAAAGACTACCAGGGTGCGGGTCTCAGGCAGAAACCGAACGGGTCCCTCTCCCCCGGTCTCCCGCCGGTCCCAGCTCCCATCGTGAGGAGGGTCTCGCCGAGGCGGTGCCCGGGTTCTCCTCACGTGTGCCCACTGCCATCTGCCGGGGTGCGGGTATGCCGAAAGGGGCGGTCACACTGTGACCGCCCCTTTCGTCTCGGGGTCCTGATGCCGTGCCCGCTGGTGCGGGCCCGCACTCAGGCCTCGGTGGCGCTTCCGCCTGCAGCTGCGATCTTCTCGAGCGCCGAGCCCGAGAACTTGTCTGCAGTGATGTTGATCGCCACGGTGATCTCACCCGTGCCCAGAACCTTGACCGGCTGCTTCGGGCGCACAGCGCCCTTGGCGACCAGATCGGCGACGGTGACGTCGCCGCCTTCCGGGAACAGAGCCGACAGCTTGTCGAGGTTGACGACCTGGAAGGTCACCTTCGCGGGGTTCTTGAACCCACGCAGCTTGGGCAGACGCATGTGCATCGGCGTCTGTCCACCCTCGAAGCCGTGCGGAACCTGGTAGCGGGCCTTCGTGCCCTTGGTTCCGCGGCCGGCGGTCTTGCCCTTCGAGCCCTCACCGCGACCCACACGGGTCTTCGCGGTCTTGGCGCCGGGGGCCGGACGGAGATCGTGGATCTTCAGTGCGTCGTTGTTCGCCATTTCAGTCCACCTCTTCCACTGTCACCAGGTGACGCACGACATTGATCATGCCCCGGATCTCCGGGCGATCCTCGTGCACCACGACGTCGTTGATCCGCTTGAGGCCGAGCGAACGCAGCGAATCACGCTGGTTCTGCTTGCCGCCGATCTCGGACTTCTTCTGAGTTACCTTGAGCTTCGCCATCAGGCCTTCGCCCCGCTTTCAGCAGCCGCACGCAGAAGCGCGTGCGGTGCGACCTCGTCGACGGGCAGGCCGCGGCGAGCCGCGACTTCCTCGGGACGCTCGAGGCTCTGGAGAGCCTTGATCGCAGCGTGGACGATGTTGATCGCGTTCGACGAACCCAGCGACTTGGACAGGATGTCCTGGACGCCGGCAGCGTCGAGCACTGCACGGACCGGACCGCCGGCGATGACGCCGGTACCCGGAGCGGCGGGACGGAGCAGGACGACGCCGGCCGCTTCCTCACCCTGAACGGGGTGGGGAATCGTCTTCTGGATGCGGGGGACGCGGAAGAAGTTCTTCTTCGCCTCCTCGACACCCTTCGCGATGGCGGCGGGAACTTCCTTCGCCTTGCCGTAGCCCATGCCGACCATGCCGTCACCGTCACCGACGACGACGAGGGCGGTGAAGGAGAACCGACGTCCACCCTTGACGACCTTCGACACGCGGTTGATCGTGACGACGTGCTCGATGAACTGGCTCTTCTCTTCGCGGTCTCCGCGACCGCCGCGTCCGCGACCGTCGCCGCGTCCGCGACCCTGGCCGCGTCCGCCGCGGTTGTCGGAACCGCGGTTGTCACCGCCGCGGTTGTCGGAACCGCGGTTCTCAGCAGTCTCCTGCGAGACGTTGTTCTCTTCGCTCATAGCGCCAATCCTCCTTCACGGGCACCTTCGGCGATGGCCTGCACACGGCCGTGGTAGGCGTTGCCTCCACGGTCGAACACGACGGCCTCGACGCCGGCTTCCTTGGCGCGCTGGGCAACCAGCTCGCCGACCTTGCGGGCCTTGCCGGTCTTGTCTGCTTCGAGTGCGCGCAGATCGGCTTCCATGGTGGAGGCCGAGGCCAGGGTCTTGCCGACGGTGTCGTCGATGACCTGGACGAAGACGTGGCGCGTGGAACGGGTCACTGAGAGACGGGGACGCTCGGCCGTACCACTGACATGCTTGCGCAGACGAGTGTGACGGCGCTTGCGAGCAGCTGCCCTGCCCTTGCCGTAGCTTTCCTTCTTGCCAAAGGCCATCTCTACTTACCAGCCTTTCCGACCTTGCGACGGACATTCTCTCCGGCGTAGCGGACACCCTTGCCCTTGTAGGGTTCGGGCTTGCGCAGCTTCCGGATGTTCGCAGCGGTCTCTCCGACCAGCTGCTTGTCGATGCCGTGGACGGCCACCTTGTTCTGTCCTTCGACGGAGAACGAGATGCCCTCGGGCGGTTCGACGGTGATCGAGTGGCTGTAGCCGAGAGCGAACTCGAGGTTCGATCCCTTCGCCTGCACACGGTAACCGGTGCCGACGATCTCGAGACCCTTCGTGTAGCCCTCGGTGACACCGATGATCATGTTGTTGATCAGGGTGCGGGACAGTCCGTGCAGCGACCGCGATTCGCGCTCGTCGTTCGGACGGGCCACGGTGACCGTGCCCTCATCGAGCGACACGGTGATCGGCTCGGCGATGGTCACGGACAGTTCGCCCTTGGGGCCCTTGACGGCCACATCCTGGCCGTCGATCTTGACCTCGACGCCAGACGGAACGGAGATCGGGTTCTTGCCGATGCGTGACATGCTCTTCTCCCCTTTCCTTACCAGACGTAGGCGAGGACTTCCCCACCCACACCCTTCTTGGCGGCCTGGCGATCCGTCAGGAGACCCGACGAGGTCGACAGGATGGCGATGCCGAGTCCACCGAGGACCTTCGGCAGATTCGTCGACTTCGCGTAGACGCGCAGTCCCGGCTTCGACACACGGCGGAGGCCGGCGATCGAACGCTCACGGTTGGGACCGAACTTGAGATCGAGGCGCAGGGTCTTCCCGACGGTCGCGTCTTCGACGCTCCACCCGGTGATGTAGCCTTCGGCCTTGAGGATCTCGGCGATGTTCGACTTCAGCTTCGAGAACGGCATGCTGACGTCCTCGTGGTAAGCCGAGTTGGCGTTGCGCAGACGCGTGAGCATGTCTGCGACTGGATCAGTCATTGTCATGTGGGCTCGTGCCCTTCCTCGTTACGGTTTCCGCCCGCGGCATGCGCGCTTGGACCTGCAACGTAGAGATTATTTTGTCTTGAACGGGAAGCCGAGGTGGCGGAGCAGGGCCCGTCCCTCATCGTCGGTCTTCGCCGTCGTCACAACGGTGATGTCCATACCGCGGACACGATCGATGCGATCCTGATCGATCTCGTGGAACATCGACTGCTCCGTGAGACCGAACGTGTAGTTGCCGTTGCCGTCGAACTGGCGGTCCGAGAGTCCGCGGAAGTCGCGGATGCGCGGGAGTGCCAGCGAGATGACGCGGTCGACGAATTCCCACATCCGGGCTCCGCGCATGGTGACGTGGGCGCCGATGGGCTGTCCTTCGCGCAGCTTGAACTGAGCGATGGACTTCTTCGCCCGCGTCACGATCGGCTTCTGGCCGGTGATGAGGGTGAGGTCGTTGATCGCGCCTTCGATGAGCTTCGAGTCACGCGCTGCGTCACCCACACCCATGTTGACGACGACCTTGGTGAGACCGGGAACCTGCATCGGGTTGGCGTAGTCGAACTCCTCCTGCAGCTTACCGACGATCTCATCGCGGTAGACCTGCTTGAGGCGCGGCGCCGGACGGTTCGTGCTTGTCTCCGTCATCAGATCTCCTCCCCGGTGCGACGCGAGTAGCGGACCCGCACGGTCTTGGTGCGACCGTTGCGCTCCACCTGCTCTTCGCGGTATCCGACGCGGGTCGGCTTGTTGTCCTTGGGATCAACGAGCGCCACGTTGGACACATGGATGGGGGCTTCGTGAGTCTCACGGCCGCCGGCGGTGCCGCCGGCCTGAGTCTGCGTTGCCTTCTTGTGCTTGATCACGCGGTTGACGCCCTCGACGAGGACGCGGTTGCGCTCGGGGTAGACGGCAAGGACCTTGCCCTGCTTCCCACGATCGCCGCCGCGCGACTGACGGGCACCTGCGATCACCTGGACGAGGTCGCCCTTCTTGATCTTGAGCTTGTTCGCCATGCTCACAACACCTCCGGTGCCAGGGAGACGATCTTCATGAACTTCTTGTCACGCAATTCGCGTCCCACGGGTCCGAAGATGCGGGTGCCGCGGGGTTCCCCATCAGCCTTGAGAATGACAGCTGCATTCTCGTCGAACTTGATGTAGGAGCCGTCCGGGCGGCGACGTTCCTTGGCCGTGCGAACGATGACGGCCTTGACGACGTCACCCTTCTTCACGTTGCCGCCGGGGATTGCGTCCTTGACGGTGGCCACGATGGTGTCACCGATCGAGGCGTAGCGCCGACCGGAACCGCCGAGGATCCTGATGGCCAGGATCTCCTTGGCTCCGGTGTTGTCGGCGACTTTGAGTCGCGACTCTTGCTGAATCACTGTTTTCTCCTGTCGTCGCGCTGGTTCTCACATCGCTGCGAGCCTTGCGGAACGGATTCATTGACATACTCGCCCCGTTCCCGGTAGCCGCCCATGGCCTGAGAGTCTCAGGCCATGGGCGGGACCGGGAGGGAGGGGCTAACGCTGACTTACTTGGCGCGTTCGATGATCTC
>NZ_SCMW01000063.1:0-18417 GCF_005502845.1 Brevibacterium sp. 2SA
CAACTGGACCGCGTCGGCTTTGAACTCCGGCGTGAACGTCCTGCGATTCGTAGACATGATTCCCTGTCGTGCCTTCCTGGTAACGACTGTCTACGAGAAGTGTCACACCCCACACCGGGGACGGCCGGACCGTCGGCGTGCAGATCGCGGGTCGTCGGTTCGCCGACCGGCTCGTCATGGCCGCCGGCATGTGGTTCGAGGCTGCGGCAGGCATCCCCGCCCCGCAGCGAGCCGACATCGGGTGAGGCCCCGGTTCGGCCTCCGCCGACCGTCCTCTCGTGGTCAGCGCCTGGGCGCGCAGACGCTGAGGGCCGGGACGCCGTTGCGGGCGGTCCCGGCCCTCATCTTGGGTGACCGTCAGTGGTGGCTCAGAAGTCGAAGAATTCGACTGTGAGCTTGTCGCCTTCGATCTTCACGCTGCCGGAGACCGACAGCGGGTTGTCGTTGGAGAAGTACGAGGATCCGGCGGCCTTGCCGTCGACGCTGAAGTCGAACGAGCCGTTGGTCTCTGTGAAGAACGAACCGGTGTTCGTGTCACCCATTCCGAAGGAGGCCTTGACCTGCGGCATCTTCTTCATGGTCCACTTCGCGGTGTTGTCCTTCGCGAGGTCTTCGAGCTTGTCATCGGTGCCGCCGACGGGAATCTGAGTCGGATCGAACTTGATGAACTTGCACTTGGGCTTGATGTCCTTGTTGTCGAAGCACTTGTTCAGCTCGGCCTCGACCTGCTTCTGCACTTCCTTCTCGAAGTCAGGCGTCGGGGACAGGGCGAGGTTGAGGGTCAGAGGCGACACCTGGTCGGTGCTCGGCTGATCACCCGGGGCGTACGCCTGCGGGAAGTTCGCCGCGGCCGTGTCGGAGGCCTCGGAGACCCACTTGCTCGCCGGGATCGAGAAGTCGTAGTTGCCCGGGTAGACGGCGAACGCGGTCGTGCCTGCCTGCGCCGTGTAGTCGGTGCCGTTGATCTTCAGACCGTCGGCTGCGGGCACGTCGAGCGAGATGACGTGGAGCGCGGGACCGGTGAGCGTCCACTTGTCGAAGAAGAGGTTCTGCTTGCCGTCCTTCTTCGCGGGCAGGTCGACGTTGTACGTGCTGCCGTCGAGCTCGTAGGTGACGGTGACCTTGCCGGTGTCCCCGTCGACCTGTGAGGTCTCGACCTTGGCGTTCTCGATCTTCGCCGAGGAGGCGTCGGTGAAGTTCTTCGACAGCAGGTCCATGTTCGTGCCCTCGGGGCGCGGGGACGGGGCGATCTTCTCCGCCGCGGCGAAGTCGCCCTTGTTGAGGGCGGCCACGTAGTCCTCGGCGACGGTGTCGGGTCCGTAGTTGTTCTTGTTCACCGAGTTGATGACGAGGAACCCGACGAGCACGAGGACGAGGACGAGGAGAACCGAGCCGAGGGCGATGAAGAGGGGCAGCTTGCCCTTCTTCTTCGTCGGACGTGCCGCGGCCCGCGAGGTGGCTGTCGTGCCGCCGGCGAATCCGGGTGCCGGAGCCGGCTGCGGCAGCGCCTGCGACGATCCGGGTCCCGACCCGGTGCGCGGACCCGACCCGGTCTGGGGGCCGGAGGCGGTCTGGGGTCCGGAGCCCGTCGGGCTCTGGTACGGGTTCGTCTGACCGTAGGGACCGTTGTCGAACGAGCTGCTGCTGTACGCGTTGCCGCCGGCCTGTCCGGGCCCGGGCTGTGCCGGTCCGGGCTGGCCGGGGCCGTTCTGTGCGGGCCCGTTCTGTGCCGGGCCGAACTGGCCGGATCCAGGCTGGCCGGGGCCGGGCTGGTAGGGGCCGGGGCCGTTCTGTGCCGGACCACCCTGACCTGGACCGTTCTGCGCAGGACCGTTCTGGCCTGGACCGCCCTGACCAGGGCCGTTCGGATGCGCGGAGCTCGCGCCGAACAGGCCGCCGGCCGCGGCGGCACCGAAGGGAGCCGCACCGCTGCCCTGACGCTCACCCGGCTGGGGACCGCCGGCCTGGGGGCCGCCGGTCTGGGGGCCGCCGGTCTGGGGACCACCGTTGGGGCGGCCGTCGCCCTGCGGGCTGTTGCCCTGTGGAGCGTTCCCGGGGGAACCGTGACCTACGGCGCTGCCGTTCTGTGCGCCGAACTGCGGGGCGGACGGCTGCGCAGCGGCAGGACCGCTGGTGCCGGGGCGCTCGCCCGGTCCGGATGCCCCCTGATCCCGGGGGCCGGACCGGCCGCCGGGCGTCTGCAGCGGCGGGGCGCTGTCGCCGAAGGACGGCTCGCTGCGATCGACCGACTCCGGTCGGTTCGCGGACCCGGAACGATCGCCGGAGAAGGGGGCGTGCATCGCCACGGTGTCATCGCTCGGGGTCTGGGCCTCTGCGGGCTTCCCCGCGCCGTCTGACGTGTCCGCGCTGCCGGGCTTCTCTGTGCCGTCCGACATCGTCGCATCGTCGGACGTGCCACCGTCGGGCTTGTCAGCGGCGGCCTTGCCAGTGTCGGACGTGCCACCGTCGGGCTTGCCAGCGGCGGCCTTGCCGGCGTCATGACCGACCGACCGACCGCCGTCCGCAGCGGATTCGGCGCCCTTGGCTGACCCTGCCGGCGTGCTCGTCGCGGATTCGGCGGGGCTGCCTGCCGAGGTCGCATCTGACTTCGAGCCTGCGTTCACCGCATCTCTGTCGGCAGGCGTCGATGGGTCCTTGCTGTCTCCGGCGCCGTTGCGACCCGGGGGCTGATTGGGTGGTGGCGGAACGTTCTGTTCGTCATTCCCATTGCTCATCGCTCGCTGCTTCCTTAACTTCCGACACGCGCGTTCTGGCGCAATTGTACGTCCCTGAGATGAGTTTCGCGCGGTCAATACCGGGAAGTCGACTGTCGGTCAGCGAAAATGGAAACGATGCACACTTCTCCACATCAGAGCACCACCCGCCATCCCGTCCTCCTCGGACTGGTCGAGGCTTTCCGCCTCGACCTCATCGTCATCCCGTCGGCATTCGTCGTCGCGACGGTCTTCTGGATCGTCGGGCTGGGCGCTCAGCTCGACTACTCGATCATTCCCGAGTGGGCGTTCGCGCTGTGGGCGGTCGTCCACGGGCTGAGCGTCTCGACGATCGGGTTCGACTTCTCGCTTGCGCCCGGGCTCGTCACCCTCGGCGTGTGGCTTCTCCTCGCCGCCGGAGCGTCCCGGCTCGTCTCGACGCTCTCGGACGCCGATCCGATCCGCTCCGACGACGGAGAGGAGACTCCGTGGTGGGCGATGTGCGCGATGGCGCTCGCCGGATTCGCGCTCGCCTACGCAGGACCGCTCGTGGCCCTGTCCCTCATCGTCGGTGAGGCGACGATGACCCCGCTCGGGTTCGTCCGGCTTCTCGTGCTGCTCGTCACCGCCTTCGCCGTCGGGTATGTCCGGGCCCGCGGCGTCGTCGACATCCCGTGGTTCTCCGACCTCGATCCCGCACTGTGGCAGTCGGCCGTCGCGGTGGCCCGGCGCGTTCTCTGGGGTGCGGCATCCCTCGCCGTCGTCGTCATCGGCGCCGCCCTCGTCCTGCGCTGGTCCGACCTCGCCGAGGCGATGGGATCCTACAGCTCGCCTCTGTCGGCGGGCATCGGACTCACCGTCCTCCAGCTGCTCTTCGCCCCCGGCGCCCTGTTCGGCGCCCTGTCGTGGATCGCGGGGACCGGGGTGAGCATCGGCGCCGGCGGCGTGAGCTCCGTGTTCAGCACGGTGACCGGCCCGGTTCCGCCGGTGCCCGTCCTCGAGCTGCTCGTCGGCGAGTACCCGGTGTGGACGAAGGCCGCACCGGCCCTGCTCGTCCTCCTCGGCGTCGGCAGCGTCGTCATCGGCCGCACCCACGCCCGGGCCGTTCACGCGGCGTCGTGGACGGGACTGGCGATTGCGGTCGGGATCCTCTTCGTCATCGCCGAGACCATCGCCCTGTTCTCCCGTGGAGCGATCGGACCGCTCGGCCTGGCGGCCTTCGGACCCTCACCGCTGACCGCGGCGCTCGCCGTGTGCGGGTGGATCGGGGTGGGGCTCAGCCTCGGACTCGTGCTCACGAAGCTCTCGCACATGCAGTTCGACGACACCGTCGAGACTGCGGACCACGAGGAGTCCTGAGGCTCAGCGCCGGCTCAGTTGGAGCCGGGAAGGTCGAGCTCCTGCCCGGTGATCTGCTGGAACCAGTCGCCGAGGCCGGTCTCGTAGTCGCTCGCGCACGTCAGCTCCGCCTGCTGGGTGATCGCATCCCGGACGCACTCCTCGTACGCGGTCTGGACGGGCCAGAGGACGACGGAGGACATCGTGGAGAAGATGAGGTATATGCTCAGCAGGCCGCCGAGCACGCCGAGTGAGATGCTGCGACGCTGCTTCGCCCTGACCACGGCGATGATGTAGCGGATCGACCACACGATCGCGGCGATCGCGAAGCCGGCCGCGGCGAGCTTGAACGGCAGCGGGTAGGTGAACGTCAGCACGGCGGCGAGGACGAGGAGGACGAGGATGAGTCCGTGCCGCGCGGGCGCTGCCTGCCTCTCCTCTTCGGGAGTGGGGGCGTTCTTCTCTTCGGTGCTGTTCGGTGACGTCACCCCCACATTTTGTCACAGTCGACTGGCAAACGCCTCGGCGCGAAGCAGCGCACCCGGGACGGGCACGTGCCGACGCGTGGATAGAATGGATCCGTGCGCATCGTTCTCCTGGCCTCCGGTTCAGGCACCCTCACCCAGGCCGTCATCGACGCCTTCGCCGGGCCCGCCCGCGCCGAGGCGGGTGTCGAGATCGTCGGCATCGGCTCCGATGCGGCAACCGCCGGTGTCCTCGCCCGCGCCGAGGCGGCGGGCATCCCGACCTTCGTCGTCCGCCCCCGGGACAGCGCGACCCGGGAGGACTGGAACCGGACGCTGCGCGACACCGTCGCGGACTTCGCCCCGGACTGGGTCGTGTCCGCGGGATTCATGCGCATCCTCGGCGAGGAATTCATCTCCGCCTTCCCCAACCGCATCATCAACACCCACCCGGCACTGCTGCCCGCATTCCCCGGCGCCCACGGCGTCCGGGACGCGCTCGCGCACGGGGTCAAGGTCACCGGGGGGACCATCCACCTCGTCGACGCCGGAGTCGACACCGGGCCGATCATCACGCAGTTCGCCGTCCCCGTCCACGACGGCGACACCGAGGAGACCGTGCACGAACGCATCAAGACCCGCGAACGCGAGGAAGTCGTCCGACTGCTGGCGTTCCTCACCGCCAACGACCTCGACATCGACGGTCGCCGAGTGCGGGGCTACCGCGCATGACCGTCCGACCCGACTCCACCCACACCGCACCCCAAGGAGGATCAGTGACAGGAACCCGCGCGATCAGGAGAGCGCTCATCAGCGTCTACGACAAGACCGGTCTCGAGGAGCTCGCCCGCGGGCTCGCCGCGGCCGGGGTCGAGATCGTCTCCACAGGATCGACGGCGGCGCGCATCGCCGACGCCGGGGTCGACGTCACGAAGGTCGAGGAGCTCACCGGCTTCCCCGAGACCCTCGAAGGCCGGGTCAAGACCCTCCACCCGCGCGTGCACGCCGGGATCCTCGCCGACTCGCGCAAACCCGATCACCTCGAGCAGCTCGACGAACTCGAGATCGCACCGTTCGACCTCGTCGTCGTCAACCTCTACCCATTCGCCGACACCGTGGCCAGCGGCGCCGGCTTCGACGACTGCATCGAGCAGATCGACATCGGCGGGCCCTCGATGGTCAGGGCGGCGGCGAAGAACCACCCCACCGTCACCGTCGTCACCGACCCGGCCGACTACTCGGCGGTCGTCGATGCGGCTGCCGCCGAGGGCTTCGACGAGGGGGCCCGACGGGCCTTCGCCGCCCGCGCCTTCGCCCACACCGCGGCCTACGACTCCCAGGTCGCCGCCTGGTTCGCCGGGGAACTCGCCGCCGAGGGCGCACAGCCGGACTTCGCGGGACTGACCGGCGTCAAGCTCGCCGACCTCCGCTACGGTGAGAACCCCCATCAGGGGGCAGCCGTCTACACCGACGGCACCCGGGGGATCGCCGGTGCGAGACTGCTCGGCGGCAAGGCGATGTCGTACAACAACTACACGGACACGGATGCCGCGATCCGCGCCGCCTTCGACTTCGAGCGTCCCGCCGTGGCGATCATCAAGCACGCGAACCCGTGCGGCATCGCCGTCGCCGCCACCCCCGCCGAGGCGCACCGGGCCGCGCACGCCTCCGACCCGCTCTCGGCGTACGGGGGAGTCATCGCCGTCAACCGCGAGGTCGACGCCGCGCTCGCCGAATCGATCAAGCCGATCTTCACCGAGTGCCTCGCCGCACCGTCGTTCTCGCCCGAGGCCCTCGAGATCCTCGCCGCGAAGAAGAACCTCCGCCTCATCGAACTCGGCGACGTCGACTTCCCGGCCCGCGAGCTCACGCAGATCACCGGCGGTTTCCTCGTCCAGGACCGTGACGTCTTCCAGGCCGCCGGTGACTCCGCGGAGGCGTGGACGCTGGCGGCCGGACCGGCGGCGACGCCCGAGGTCCTCGCCGACCTCGAATTCGCGTGGAAGGCCTGCCGGGCGGTGAAGTCCAATGCGATCCTGCTCGCGAAGGACGGGGCCTCGGTCGGCGTCGGCATGGGGCAGGTCAACCGCGTCGACTCCGCGAAGCTCGCCGTCGACCGCGCCGGGGCCGAACGCGCCGCCGGGTCCGTTGCCGCCTCCGACGCGTTCTTCCCGTTCGCCGACGGCCTGGAGATCCTCCTCGACGCCGGTGTCACCGCCGTCGTCCAGCCGGGCGGATCGATCCGCGACGACGAGGTCATCGCCGCCGCCGAGGCCGCGGGTGTCTCCCTCTACCTCACGGGGAGCCGCCATTTCTTCCACTGAGCGCACCCGCACCTCTCCCCGCCATGCCCGGCGGGGGAGAGGGGCGGTCGCCAAGCGCTGGATCTACTGGAAGCGCCGGTACGCCCACCCGGTGTCGAAGGACTGGGTGCTTCTCGCGTGCCTCGTCGCCATCGTCATCGCCGCGGCCTCAGCGTTCATCGACTTCCGCCTGGCGGCCATCGTGCTCGCCGCCGTCCCGGCAGGACTCGCGATGCTGCGGGCGATGCCGGCACCCTGGGGCGAGTTCTGGGTCAACAGGTCGAAGACCGTCGACATCCTCACGTGCCTGATCTTCGCCGTCCTCCTCGTCGGCCTCGCGTTCGTCGTTCCCCAGACGCGCTGATGCCGGACACGCGCCGTTGATGGCGAGGCCGAACAGCCCTCTGACCTCTGCCGATGCCGGGCAGTCGCCCTCCGATCGGTCAAGCTACTGTAGTTGAGAGCATCGTCACTTTGTGAGGTGGCTGTGAAATCTGCCTCCCCATCTTGTCTCGGGCGCGGGAAGTGGCATCGTGGACTGCGTCAGGAGGTCCGAGAGGGCCTCTTCCGATGAAAGGAGACAGCATGGGATTTGATGACCTCACCAACAAAGCCAAGGACGCCTTGAATAGCGATAAGGGTGAAGAACTCAGCGACCAGGGCCTGGACAAGGGCGCTGACGCAGCCAACAACCTTTCCGGCGGCAAGTTCGAGGACCAGATCAACCAGGGCCGCGACGGCGCCGACGGTGCGATTGGCAACGAATGATCTTCAATCCATAGCCGCGTCCGGCATGGATGAGCGCCGAGGTGAAAGCGATTTCACCTCGGCGCTTCTTCGTGTCCGCACATCGGTGTCGCGCCCGGATGCCGCGCGCCCGGATGCCGGAGGAGTCGGCTCAGCCGAGCTTCTCGACCGGCGCGTACCGCAGCAGGAGGCGCTTCGTGCCGAGCGAGCCGAAGTCGACGACGGCGACGGTCTTGTCGCCGACGCCGTTGACCTCGGTGACGGTGCCGAGGCCGAACGATTCGTGGGAGACCTTCTCACCCACGGACACGGAGATGACTTCGCGATTGGGGCGGATGCGGTTGGGGAAGCCGCCGCCCGCCGCCGACGAGGACGACCGGCTGCTGCGCGAGGATCCGGCGCCGCGGGTCGACCCGCCGCCGTAGCTGCTGCCCGAGCTGTAGCCGCCGGAGCCGACGCCGCGTGATCCTGAGCCGAAGCCCCCGCCGCTGCCGAGCGCCGAGGAGAAGCTGCCGGTGCTCTCCCACTCGATGAGGTTCTCCGGGATCTCCGTGAGGAACCGGCTCGGCGGGTTGTACTGCGGCTGGCCCCACATGCTGCGGGTCTCGGCCCGCGTGACGATGAGCCGCTGGCGGGCCCGGGTGAGGCCGACGTAGGCGAGGCGACGCTCTTCGGAGAGCTCGCTGGGATTCTCGAAGGACCGCGCGTGCGGGAAGCCGCCGTCCTCGAGACCGGTGAGGAAGACGACGGGGAACTCGAGTCCCTTCGCCGTGTGCAGGGTCATCAGCGTGACCTGACCGAGTTCGGCGTCGGGGATCTGATCGGTGTCCGAGGCGAGGGCGACCTGCTCGAGGAAGGCGTCGATCGAGGAGGTGCCGGCCGCCTCGGCGGGGGACTCGATGTCCGCGGACTGTGCATCGGCACCGGATTCGGCGATCGCCTCGGCGGGGGCATCCTCCGGCCCGGGTGAAGCACTCGTGTCGTCGGCGTCGGTCGCCTCCACGGCTGCGGAGGGAACGGCGTCGGATTCCGCAGCCTCCTCATCATCGGCGGCGGCGATCGTGCGTGTGGCGGCGAAGTCCTCGGCCACGGCGACGAGTTCGGCGAGGTTGTCGACCCGGGACTCGTCCTGCGGGTCCGTGCTCTTCTGGAGGGATTCGAGGTACCCGCTCTGCTCGAGGATCGCCTCGATGACACGGGACACGGGAGCCGCCTCGGCGGTCGCGGAGAGATCTCTGAGCAGGTCGTAGAACTTCTGCACCGCGGTCTGCGCACGCGAGGGCAGGTGGGGGATCTCCGCGAGGCGACCGAGGGCTGCGTAGAAGCTGATGCCCTCCCGGTCGGCGAAGTCGGCGATGATGCCCTCGGTGCGGTCGCCGATCGAGCGCTTGGGCACGTTGAGGATGCGCCGGAGGTTGACGTCGTCGTCGGGGTTGGCGATGACGCGGAGGTAGGCGAGGGCGTCCTTGATCTCCCGGCGCTCGTAGAAGCGCGTGCCGCCGACGACCTTGTACGGGATGCCCGAGCGGACGAGAGCGTCCTCGATCGCCCGGGACTGGGCGTTCGTGCGGTAGAAGACGGCGAAGTCGCCGTACGTGTACGTCTCGTCATCGATGAGCTCGTCGATGCGGTCGACGACGAACCGCGCTTCGGCCTGTTCGTTCTCCGCGACCCAGCCGACGATCGGCTTGCCCCCGCCCTCGGAGGTCCACAGGCGCTTCTCCTTGCGGTCCTGATTGTTGGCGATGACGGCGTTCGCGGCGTCGAGGATGTTCTGCGTCGACCGGTAGTTCTGCTCGAGGAGGACCACCTCGGCGGCGGGGAAGTCCTTCTCGAACTCGACGATGTTGCGCACCGTCGCCCCGCGGAACGCGTAGATCGACTGGTCGGCGTCGCCGACGACGGTGAGCTCGGCACCGCCGGAGCCTCCGGCGCCGTCACCGGCCAGAGCGCGGATGAGCGCGTACTGGGCGGGGTTCGTGTCCTGGTACTCGTCGACGAGGATGTGCCGGAACCGCCGGCGGTAGTAGTCGGCGACCTCGGGGAAGGCGCCGAAGAGGTGGACGGTCTCGGCGATGAGGTCGTCGAAGTCGAAGGCGTTGGCGAGCTTGAGGCGCGCGGTGTAGCGGCGGAAGACGTCGGCGAGCACCTCGTCGGCCGGATTGTTGGGGCGGGGGACGAAGTCCTCGGCCGTCTGGAGCTCGTTCTTGAGGTTCGAGATCCGGTGGAGGATCGCCCGCGGGGCGTACTTCTTCGAATCGAGACCGAGCTCCTTGAGGATCTGCGCGACGAGGCGCTGCGCGTCCTGGGCGTCGTAGATCGTGAAGTTCGACTTCATGCCCAGCGTCTTCGCCTCGCGCCGGAGGATCCGCACGCAGGAGGAGTGGAAGGTCGAGACCCACATCGACCGCGAGGCGGGTCCGACGATCGCCGAGACGCGCTCGGCCATCTCCTTCGCGGCCTTGTTCGTGAACGTGATCGCGAGGACCTCGCCCGGGTGTGCGCGCCCGGTGGCCAGCGCGTAGGCGATGCGCCTCGTGAGCACCGTCGTCTTGCCGGAACCGGCGCCGGCGACGATGAGCAGGGGAGAGCCCGTGTGGACGACGGCTTCGCGCTGGCGGGGGTTGAGTCCCGACAGCAGTTCGTCGGCGGGCGAGGCGGCCGTGATGGAGGAGTTCTCAGTCATGTCGGAGTCCACGATACCGGTCGCCGCTGACGCGAGGGGACGCGCTCACCCTCGGCCGCTCTTCGGGCGCTGGGCAACTCGGCGCCGACTGGCTGAGCGGCTGAGCGCCCCGAAGGGGGCTGAGGACGCGGGTCAGCCGACGAAGACCGCGACGAGGACGTTGATGATCGCGAACGCGAACGTGAGATGTGCCATCGTCGCCGAGGGGTTCTTCGTCGCCACGGCTGCCCCGCCGGCACCGGATCCGGTCGTGCCGCCGGCAGCGAGTCCGCCGTTGTCGAGTCCCGCGGCGTACCGCTTCTGCTGCCGGTTGCCGATGAAGGCGAAGACCGTGACGAGGATCGCGACGACGAGCTTGATGCCGATCTTCATGTGGTTGACCTGGCCGTCACCCATCTCCGCGAGCCCGACGAGGAGGAGTCCGGTGACGAGCTGGAGGTACGAGGCATGGAGCATTCCGGGCAGCACGCGAGGGGCGCGGATGACCGTGAAATAGCCTCCCACGATGATCGCCATGCCGATAAGATGAAGGGTGAGCAGTACCTCGCGCAGAATTTCCATACCGTTCATCGTAATGGCATGATGGTGTCTCGTGAGCGCGGGCCCTGATTGACTGGCGCACGCTGTTCCGCCCTGGTGTAATGGCAGCACGCCGGCCTTTGGAGCCGTGCAGTATAGGTTCGAATCCTATGGGCGGAGCTGGCCCCATCCGACTTGCGAAGGATTCTTTTCAATGCCGCAGACCCGACCCGTAGCCGTCATCGTCCTGGCCGCCGGCCAGGGCACCCGGATGAAGTCGGCGCTGCCGAAGGTCATGCACCCCATCGGCGGTCGGTCCCTCCTCCACCACGCGATCGCCGCGGCGGCGGGGACCTCTCCCGACCACCTCGTCGTCGTCGTCCGCCACGAACGCGATCAGCTCGTCGCCCACCTCGAGGACCTCTCGATCACCTCGACGCGAACCGTCCTCGTCGCCGACCAGGATGAGGTGCCCGGCACCGGACGCGCCACCGAATGCGCGCTGACCCAGCTGCCCGCCGACCTCGACGGCACTGTCGTCGTCACCTACGGCGACGTGCCGCTGTTGACGACGGAGACGATCACCGGCCTCGTCGAGGTCCACGAAGGTGAGCGCAACGCCGTCACCGTCCTCTCCGCCGAGGTGGGCGACCCCACCGGCTACGGACGCATCGTCCGCGACGGCGCCGGCAACCTCCTGCGCATCGTCGAGCAGAAGGACGCGACCGAGGCCGAGCGCGCCATCCACGAGATCAACTCCGGCATCTACGCCTTCGACGCCGCCGCCCTGCGGACGGGCCTGTCGTCCCTGACGACCGACAACGCCCAGGGCGAGAAGTACCTCACCGACGTCGTCGCCGTCTCCCACGACGCCGGCCTGCCCGTCGCCGCGACCGCGACCGACGACCTCTGGCAGGTCGAGGGCGCGAACGACCGCGTCCAGCTCGCGCAGCTGGGCAAGGAGCTCAATCGCCGCACCTGCGAGAAGTGGATGCGCGCGGGCGTGTCGATCATCGACCCGGACACGACGTGGATCGACGTCGACGTCTCCCTCGGCCAGGACGTCACGCTCCTGCCCGGAGTCCAGCTCCTCGGCGCCACCGACATCGGGGACGGCGCAGTCGTCGGACCGGATTCGACGCTCAAGGACACCGAGGTGGGGGCCGGCGCCCAGGTCGTGCGCACGCATTCGGAACTCGCGATCGTCGGCCCCGGAGCCAGCGTCGGACCGTTCGCCTACCTGCGTCCGGGGACCAACCTCGGCGCTGACGGCAAGATCGGCACGTTCGTCGAGACGAAGAACGCGGAGATCGGACCCGGGGCGAAGGTGCCCCACCTCTCCTACGTCGGCGATGCGGAGATCGGGGAGGGCACGAACATCGGCGCCGCCTCGGTGTTCGTCAACTACGACGGCGTCGCCAAGCACCGCACGACGGTCGGCAAGCATGCACGGATGGGCTCGGACAACATGTACGTCGCCCCTGTGACGGTGGGCGACGGCGCCTACTCGGGTGCCGGCACCGTCGTGCGCAAGGATGTCCCTGCAGGGGCGCTCGCCATCAACGTGGCACCGCAGCGCAACCTGGAGGGCTGGGTTGAAGCCAATCGCCCCGGCACGCCCGCAGCGCGGGCCGCCGAGGCCGCATCCGAGGGGGAGCGGATCAGTGAATGAGATAACGACGGCGGGCGACAAGAAGCTCGTTCTGGTCAGCGGACGGGCGAACCCCGAACTCGCTGAGCAGGTCGCGGAGAACCTGGGGACGGAACTGCTCCCCACCGACATCTACAACTTCGCCAACGGCGAGATCTACGTCCGGTTCTCCGAGTCGGTGCGCGGCTGCGACGTCTTCGTCCTCCAGTCGCACAGCGCTCCCATCAACGAATGGCTGATGGAGCAGCTCATCATGGTCGACGCCCTCAAGCGCGCCTCGGCGAAGCGGATCACGGTCATCGCGCCGTTCTTCCCCTACGCCCGCCAGGACAAGAAGCACCGCGGCCGTGAGCCGATCTCCGCCCGCCTCGTCGCTGACCTCTACAAGACGGCCGGTGCGGATCGCATCATCACCGTCGACCTCCACACCGCGCAGATCCAGGGCTACTTCGACGGTCCTGTCGACCATCTCATCGCGATGCCGATCCTCGCCGGCTACGTCAAGGACAAGTACCCCGGCGACCTCGCCGTCGTCTCACCCGACGCCGGCCGCATCAAGGTCGCGGAGAACTGGTCGAACGCGCTCGGCGGGGTGCCGCTGGCCTTCATCCACAAGACCCGTGACATCACCCGGCCGAACGAGACGAAGGCCAACCGCGTCGTCGGTGAGGTCGAAGGCCGCACGTGCGTGCTCGTCGACGACATGATCGACACCGGCGGCACGATCGTCCAGGCCGCCGACGCCTGCATGGCCGCCGGTGCGAAGAACGTCATCGTCGTCTCCACCCACGCCGTCTTCTCCGGTCCCGCCGTCGAGCGCCTCGAGAACTCCGTCGCCGAGGAGGTCATCGTCACGAACACGCTGCCGCTGACCGAGGACAAGATGTTCGACAAGCTCACGGTGCTCTCGATCGCCCCGCTCATCGCCCGCGCCGTCCACGAGGTCTTCGAGGACGGGTCGGTGACGAGCCTCTTCGAGGTCTGAGCTCCCGCACCTCCGAACGCACCCCCGCCGCCGGTGGGGGTGCGTTCGCATTCACTGCCCGGTTGCTGTGGTCGGCGGGCTGCCGACGGCGCGCTGCGGTCGGCACACTGAGCTCGGCAGTGCGAGGTCGGAACAGCTGAGCGGCCGACGGTGCGCTCCGGCGTTCTACACTGAGGAGTGAGCCGAGGAAGGGAGCCGTGACGATGTCGACCCACGACTACAACCGCTACCGGGTGGATGTCGCCGGAGGCCAGCTCTCCGTCGGCGTCTGGGAGCCGATCTCCGCCGAGCCCGGGCCCGTGCCCACCGTCTGCGTCATCCACGGGATCACCTCGAACCACCTCTTCTTCGCCGGTCTCGTCCCGCTCCTGTCCGGTGTCCGCATCATCGGTCCCGACCTGCGCGGACGGGCCGACTCCCGGCTCCTCGGGGCTCCCTTCGGAATGGTCGCGCACGCCGAGGACGTGCTCGCCGCGATCACCACGTTCTCCGATTCGAGTGCCGTCACCCTCGTCGGGCATTCGATGGGAGGCTTCGTCGCGATGACCCTGGCCGGTCTGCCGGCCGCCCTGGACAGCGATGGCCGGGAGGCCGCCGAGGCGACCGTCCGCTTCCGCGGCCCCGTCCTCATCGACGGGGGACTTCCCCTCCCGCTCGCGCTGCCGGGTGCGGGGACGAGCGCGGGGTCCGCCGCTGGCTCCGACCGCGACAGCGACGACGGGCTCAACGCCGCGCTCGACACCGACGATCTCATCGCCGCGGTGCTCGGCCCGGCCGCCGAGCGGCTGTCGATGAGCTTCGACACCGTCGAGGAGTACCTCGCGTTCTTCGCCGCCCACCCCGCCTTCGCCGACGGACTCGACACGGTCGCGACGGAGAGCTTCGTCTACGACCTCGCGGCGAAGGACGACGACACGTTCCAGCCCTCGACGTCGGTCGAGGCGATGCAGGCCGACTCCGCGGACATGTACGCAGGCACGGCGTACCCCGCGGCCCTCGCGGCGGTGATGGGCGATGACGAACGTCAGGCCGACGTGACGTTCCTCTGTGCGGAACGCGACCTCGTCGCCGCCGAGCCCGGACTCTATCCGCCCGCGGTCGTCGCGAACTTCGCCGAGGAGTGGCCGCGGATGCGGATCGTCGAGGTGCCGGGCACGAACCACTACGACATCCTGCTCACCCCCGAGGGCATCGAGGCGTGTGTGAGCGCGGTGACCTCACGACTTGGAACAGCCACGGAGGGTGCCGTAGAATAGTCGGGTTGCCTCGGCGAGGGAAGCGGCTGCGCTTCCGTGATCGACGCGGTCCTGACCCACTCCTGCGGTGCCCGGCACCCGAGTGCGGCTGGCTGTTTCGCCGTGGTGCATGAGCAATCACCACGAAGGAGAGAAAATGGCTGACTTCACACTCATCGCCGAACCCCGTGACGAATTCGGCAAGGGCGCAGCACGGCGCATCCGCCGCGCCGGTCGCATCCCCGCGGTCGTCTACGGCCACGGCGGCGATCCCGTCCACGTCTCGCTCGACGGCCACGCCACGATGATGGCCCTCAAGCACGCCAACGCGCTGCTCGAGATCAAGAGCACCGACGGATCGAAGAACGTCCTCGCGATCGCCCGCGACGTCCAGATCGAGCCCGTCCGCCGCGACATCGAGCACGTCGACCTCATCATCGTCAAGCGCGGCGAGAAGATCGAGGTCGACGTTCCCGTCCACGTCATCGGCGAAGCCGCGCCCGGCACCATGGTCTCGCAGGTCGAGTCGACGCTCGCCGTCCTCGCCGACGCGACCAAGCTGCCCGAGCTCTTCGAGGTCAACGTCGAAGGCCGCCCGGCCGGTGAGCACATCCTCGCCGAGCAGGTCGAGCTGCCCGCCGGCGTCGAGCTCGTCGCCGACCCCGAGCTGCTCATCGTCAACGTCTCCGAAGAGGTCGAGATGGACACCGAGTCCGACGCCGACGAGACCACCGACGAGGAGACCACGGACGAGGAGTCGACCGACGAGGCTGCCTCCGAGGAGGAGTCCTCCGACGAGGAGTGACCCCACTGGTCTGACCGGCCGGTCTGACCGCGCTGGTCTGAGACGGACCACCGTCCCGTGAGTCGCTGATTCGGCGGGCCGCCACCGTGGCGGCCCGCCGAACTGCATAGTGTGGGACGTGTCGAGGAGAGCGGCGACGACTCCACCGTTGTGTTGACGTGAGCGCAGCTGCCGGCGCCCGGTTCGCCGAGGCGGCGGAAACGTATGAGGAGAGGACTGCGATGAGCAGCGAACCATGGCTGGTCTTCGGACTCGGCAACCCGGGGCCGGAGTACGCGGCGACCCGGCACAACATCGGTCAGATGGTCGTCGCCGACCTCGCCCGGCGGTGCGGGATCACCCTCAAGCGGACGAAGATGGCCGCGAACGCAGGCACCGGGCGGCTGCCGCACGGACGCGTGCCCGGCGTCCCCGGCCCGCGCGTCGTGCTGGCCACCTCGACGGGGTACATGAACAACTCCGGCGGCCCGGTCCGCCAGCTCGCCGACTTCTACTGCATCGACCCCGACCACATCATCGCCGTCCATGACGACGTCGACCTGCCCTTCGACACGATCAAGGCGAAGATCGGCGGGGGAGAGGGCGGCCACAACGGCCTGCGGTCGATGACCTCGGCGCTGGGCACGAAGGACTACGTGCGCATCCGCGCGGGCGTCGGCCGCCCGCCCGGACGCCAGGACACCGCCGACTACGTGCTCCGTCCCTTCTCGAAGGACGAACGCACCACGCTGCCGATCTTCGTCTCCGATGTCGCTGACGCCGTCGAGATGCTCATCATCGACGGTCTGCTGCCCGTCCAGGAGAAGTTCCACGCCCGCAGCTGAACCGGGGCTGCGCAACGGACGGACCGCCTCGGCGAGGTCGGTTCGGGTCCGCGCAGACGCCGCGCTCACGTCTCCTCGACTGCTCATGCCAGCCGGACCGTTCACGCCAGTCGGACCGCTCATGCCGTCGTGCGCGAGCCCTGCCTGCGGTGGATGAGCCACGCGGCGAGGACGCCGCCGATGAAGCCGAAGAGATGACCCTGCCAGGAGACGCCGTTGGCCTGCGGGAGCATGCCGAAGACGAGGGAGGCCCCGTAGGTGATGAAGATGAAGAACCCGATCGTGAAGTAGATGATCTTGCGGAGGACGTCGTCGGTGAACCACGTCCGCACCGCGAGGTAGCCGAAGTAGCCGAAGACGATCCCCGAGGCGCCGACGATGTACGTCCCCGGTGTCGTCGTCAGCCACGCCCCGACCCCGGCGACGACCGCGGTGATCGCGGTGACGAGCCAGAAGCGGCGGGCGCCCTCGGCAGCGATGAAGAGGCCGAGGACGAGGAACGGGAACGTGTTGGCGAGCAGATGACCGAACCCGGCGTGGAGGAGCGGGGAGGTGATGACGCCGTAGAGCGAGATCGGATTCCAGGCCTGGAGACCGAGGAGGTCGAGGTCGGCGGGCAGGATCGCATCGACGATCTCGATGATCCACATGAGCGCGAGGAGGACGAAGACCGGGGCGAATCGCGAGAGTCCGCCGCCTCGGCCGACCGCCGATCTCATGCGGTCGCGCAGGGACGGCTGGGCTCCCGCCCGGGGCTGGCCGGGGGTGGGTGAGTCGGTGCCGAAGAGGAGGCGGGACTCCTCGGCGGTGAAGCGGGGGGATTCGTCGGAGCTCATGACCCGATTATCCAAGACGAAGTTTGGAGAACACCCAGAGACACCCGTGTGCGCAGGCAATCGTGACCGTTCCGTCACTGACCGTCCAGGGTCCGGCGGCGAGGTCAGCGCCTGACCTCGCCGAGGCGGTTCGCCGGGAGCAGTGACCCTGACCTGGGCGCGGAGTGCGAGCCCGGGGTCCGACCGGCGGTGCCGCTGTGCGCCGCCGGCGAACAGCAGGGTCCCGTGTCCGTCCCGTGGCCTAGAATTGTGGGGTGCTCACCGGACTCGATCTCACGCTGCAGAACCCCGCCGTCACAGAACTCGTCGAAGCCATGGGCGACCCGGCGACGACGCACGGCACCATCGACGCGATCCGCGGACTGTGGCCCTCGATCCTGCGCCGGACGGTGACCGCGGGTGAGGCCACCTCCCCGCAGCTCATCGTCACCGCCACGACGCGTGAAGCCGAGGACCTCGCGCGGTCCCTGGCCGACTGGGTGCCCGCGGAGTCGATCGCCGTCTTCCCCAGCTGGGAGACGCTGCCGCATGAGAAGCTCTCACCCCGGTCGGACACCGTGGGCCAGCGCCTCGAGATCCTCCGCCGCCTCGCCCACCCGAAGCCCGGCCGCGGTCTCACCTTCGTCATCGCCCCCGTGCGCGCGTTCCTCCAGCCCCTGGCCAAGGGCCTCGGCGAGATCCCGCCGATCGAGGTCGCCGTCGGCGACGAGACCGACATCGAGGAGCTCTCCGCCCGCCTCACCGAACTCGCATACACGCGCGTCGACATGGTCTCCCGGCGCGGCGAATACGCGGTGCGCGGCGGCATCGTCGACATCTTCCCGCCGACGGCCGATCATGCCCTGCGCATCGAGTTCTTCGGCGACGAGGTCGATGAGATCCGCGAGTTCGCCGTCACCGATCAGCGGTCGATCCCCGCCGAGGCCGACGCCGAACCCCTGCGCCTCTCGGCACCCCCGGTTCGCGAACTCCTCCTCACCGACTCCGTGCGGGCACGGGCGGCCGAACTCGCCCCGACCCTGCCGGCGGCTGCCGACATGCTCGAGAAGATCGCCGCCGGCATCGCCGTCGAGGGCATGGAATCGCTCACCGCGGTCCTCGCCGACGGCATGGAGCCGCTCATCGCGCTCCTGCCGGCGGGCACGAAGATCATCATCGCCGAACCCGAGCGCGTGCAGGCGCGCGCCGCCGACCTCGTCGTGACGACGAATGAGTTCCTCGAAGCCGCGTGGTCGGGGGCAGCCGGCGGCGGCGAGACGCCCATCGACCTCTCCGCGGCGACGTTCCGCACGGTCGACGAGATGCGCGAG
>NZ_SCMW01000064.1:0-17606 GCF_005502845.1 Brevibacterium sp. 2SA
CTGGGAGGACCCGCGCTACCCCGACCGGGAGCTGCTCGACCGCGAGGTACCTGATCACCCGGTCGCGATGTGGTCGATCGACCTGCACACGGTGTGGGCGAACGGTCATGCGCTCGAGATCGCCGGCATCGACGCCGACACCCCGGACCCGTCCGGCGGAGAGATCGTCCGCGACACGGCAGGAGTGGCGACGGGCCTGATCAGGGAGGATGCCGCGGATCTGCTTGTTCGCTACATTCCGGAGCCGAGCCGCGAGGACCAAGCTGAACGCCTCGAGCGGACGCAGGAGCTCTTCCTCTCGCTCGGGATCACCGGCATCCACGACTTCGACGGAATCGCCTCGACACTGGGGTGGAACGATCTGCGTGAGGCCGGGCGGCAGCGGCTGCGGGTGACGAAGTTCCTCCGCCAGCCGGAGGTTCCGTGGGCGATCGAGACTGGGTGGATGACCGGCGGAGGCGACGACTGGCTGCAGCACGGCGGGGTCAAGCTCTTCGCCGATGGGGCGCTCGGTTCTCACACGAGTCACATGTCCTCGCCCTACCCGGAACCCGAGCCGGCCGGAGTCGGCGTGCATGGTGCCGAGGCACCCGAATCAGTCGAAGCGACGGTGGGTGCCGAAACCGCTGCCGTCGCTCTCGACGTGCCGCCCGAGGCGCACCTCAACTACGGCATCGCGCAGATGAGCGAGGACGAGCTCTTCGAGCAGGCGCGGATCGCGACCGAGGCGGGGATCTCCGTGGCGATCCATGCGATCGGCGATCAGGCCAACCATCATGTGCTCAACGTGTTCGAGCGGCTGCGGCCGGTCACTCTCGAGGTCTCCGAGCGCCTCGGCAGGCCGCTGCGCCACCGGGTCGAGCATGCGCAGTTCATCCAGCCTGAGGACGTCGCCCGTTTCGCCGAGCTCGACGTCATCGCCTCGATGCAGCCGCGCCACTGCATCTCCGACCTCCATCTGCTCCACCTCATCGACGAGTCCGCCCAGCTCGCGGCCTACGCCTGGCCGGACCTCCTCGGCGCGGGCGCGCAGGTGATCTTCGGCTCGGACGGTCCCGTCGAGCACGCGAACCCGTTCGCGGCGATCTATGCGGCGATGACGCGGGCCGACATCTTCGGGAATGCCGGGTCGACGTTCCAGCCGCAGCGCCGCTTGTCCGCCGTCGAGGCGTTCCGGTTGCACTCGCGGGCGCCTGCCGTGGCTGCTGGTCTCGGCGATCGGCGGGGGCACCTTGCGGCTGGGATGGACGCGGACTTTATCGTCGTCGACACCGATCCGTGCGAAGCTGAAGGGCTTGTCGTCGCCGAGGCAGTCGCCGGGCCCGATGGTCTGCTCGGCTATGACTCGGAGGAGGCGCTCTTCGCCCACGCCGAGGCGATCCGTGACACCCGCGTCTTCCTCACCGTCGTCGGCGGCGAGGTCCAGTACGCCGCGGAGTGAGCCGGCGCCGGGATGCCGAGGCCGTGTCGAGCGATCAGGTGTCGATCGAGCAACGCGCCGAGGCGGTGCACGGGCGCTGCCAGGTCAGCTGGAAAACGTCCCCGCGGGTAAGCGCGCCATCGGACCGCGCGGTTGAAATCCACACGGTACGGATAAGTCCATACCATGTGGACTTAAACCGCGCGGTTGTGTCGGGTGACGTCCCCGCGGGGACGTGCCTGCTCAGAGTTTCGCGTTCCATTCGTCGAGGCGCGACCGGAGGTCGGCCTCAGTGAGGCCGGTTCGGCCGATGCCGTGGTAGTTGGGCAGCCACGTCTCGACCCGTTCGTGGGCACTGGCCCCGGCCTGCACATCCCAGGCTCGGATGTCGTCGATCCGGCGACCGAGCCCCCGTTCGTACTCGGCGAGGAAGATGTCGGGCGCCGAGGTGGATCCCAGCAGTACGAGATCCTGGCGGCACCACGCGAGGTCGATGCCGCGGGGTCCCTGCCGGGCGCCAGCCCAATCGACGACTCCGGTGAGCTTCTCGCCCTTCCAGAGTGCATTGCCCGACCAGAAGTCGGAGTGGACGAGTACGGGATCGTTGAGATCGAGGGTCGCCCACTCGTGTTGGGCTCGCCTCGCGATCTGCGACGAACCAGTGGGCGGGCCCGACGGCGCCGCAGGCAGGCCTGCACCGCTCAGCCTGTGGATCCGGACCAGAGCCGCGGCCATTTCCCGGGCGATGACGTCGAGCGGAAGCGCGACGTCCGGAGCTCCGCCGGCGACCACCGTGGTGATGACAAGTGGACATTTCAACCCCGGGTCGACTGCGATGAGGCGCGGGACGAAGTCACCGAGTGCGGTGAGGCGAGGCAGGACCTCAGCCTCGCGGTGAGCGGCATCATGCCCGGTGGGAAAGCCGCGGACGACGAAGTCCGTGTGTCCGTCCGTGACGCGCACGGTCATCGCGTGCTGGCCTCCGGGCAGAACTCCCACGAGTTCGAGGTGCCGGCCGAGCAGCACCGATGCTGAGGCGACTGCCTCGGCGGACGACCAGCCCGATCCGGTCAGTGGGGACGTCACCGGCCCGCGCCCGCGAGCAGGCGCTCAAGTCCCGCGGCATATCGGGCGGCCATCATCCTCTGCGTGGCGACCGACAGCGGAGTTGCGGCCTTGAGCAGCGGATGGCCGGGCACCGAGCGTGACATGATCGAGGCGATGAGCCGGTCGCCGTCGACGGAGACGAGGAACGTCTGCACGCCTGTCTCGAGGTGGCCCGGCAGCGTGCGGTAGACGAAGCCGGCCTGCCGGTCGGTGTCGATGACGTCCTCGACGACGCACGACCCAACGGGCACGACGAGGTCCTCTCCGCGCAGCCGCCGGACACGGCCCGGCCAACCGGGATTGAGCCACAGGTCGACGACCATGCCCGGCTCCACCCGGCGCTGCGGCCTCGCAATCACCCCGGCGCCGGCCTGCAGCTGCCACGTGAGGATCGCGTCCCTGGCCAGCGGGAAGAGCGCGGCCGAGCCGACGTCGCGGATGTGCTCAAGAGAATTCATGCTCGCCCCCTGTGCCGCGGGCAGCCGTTTCCGCGGACGAACCCGCGGCTGCCCGGCAGATCTCACCGTACCTGGAGGCAACACCGTCGGGATCGAGCTCTCCGTCAGGGCGGAACCACTGGGCGACGCCCGTGCAGATCGTTGTGATCGCTCGCGCTGCATCTCGCGGGTACGGGGTGGCGAAGGTTCCGACCCTGACGCACTCGGAGACTGTATCGTCGAGCAGCTTCTGCTGGCGGTCACGGGCGCTGATATGGGCGTCCCTGGCGTCGGCGGGCAGGCTGCGGATCTCACTGAAGGCGATGAACGCGATGTCGGCCTGCTGGGCATGGAAGAGCAACAGACACTCGACGAGGCGATCGAATCGCGAGAGAGGATCCTGCGGCCCATCGGCAAGAGCCTCGGTACTCCGCGACCAGAGGTCGGCCATCGCCAGCCGGTCGATCTCAGTGAGGATCGCCTGTTTCGACGCGAAGTGGTGATAGAGGCCGGGAACAGAGAGCCCGGCGGCCTGGGCGACCTGGCGAATCGAGGTTCCGTGGAAGCCGCCGCGCACGAAGCAGTCAAGGGCGGCGTTGAGCAACGGGGGCAGGAGAGGGCTGTCGTAGGTTCTCCACTGTGCCACGGCGTCATCCTTGTCTCGATCCGGCAGGTGGGGCCGCTGCCGATGGCTGTGCTGAAGCAATCGCCCGAAGCCGCCGATTCGGTGCGACTCGTCTGCTGCTTCCAGTACCAATCTAGTGTGCCGTACCCGAGGTGCGTTACGGAGGATGCCAGGCTGACGAAGCGCGAGACCCTTGTGCCCGTCGGTGATGTGACCTAAGCTACATGGAAACCGAGCGAGCGCTCGGTCGGGCAAAGGGCCCGAGACGTTGATCGGAAGTTCGATGACGACTGAACACACAGAGACTGCGGGGCCGCCGGGATCTGGTGGCGGCGCGTTCGACCGCACTCCTGACGAGAACTTCACCTCCATCGAAGGGTCAGTGGGCGCACGGGTGTGGACTGCGCTCTACCCGGAGTCGGTCGATGCGACCTCTGACATTCGGTGGGACTCCGTCGCCCACGCCTGGAACGACCGGGTTGCCTCTGCCCCCGGCCAGACGGCCTTCCTCTATCACAGCCGGTCATTGACGGTTGCCGATGTCGATGTCGAAGCCGAGGCGCTCGCCGCCGAATTCCTCGACCGTGAGGTCAGTCCGGGAACGATCGTCGCCATAAGCCTTCAGAATGTGCCCCAGTTCGCCATAGCGCTGCTGGCGGCATGGAAGATCGGAGCCGTGCCGCTCGTCCTCAATCCGATGTACCGCGGTCGCGAGCTCCGTGCACTCATCGATGACTCCCGTGCGCTCGGATTCGTCTGCGATGCCTCCACCGCCGAGGCGGTCGCTGCAGCCCTCACCGGCAGCTCGGTGTCGTGGATCGTCACGACCACCGACGGGGAGTACGCGCCGCGTGCCCGCAGCACGACGATGGGAGCTGCAACGGCTTCGGCCGAGCCGAACGGCGCTTCGGATGTGGGGTCAAGCGCCACTTCGAGCGCCTCGAAATCCACCGGGATAGCCTTCACCTCATGGGCTGCGGCCCTCGCGCCGCACCGTGCCGCGGCCGTGACCTCCGAGACGGACCTCGCCATCGCCTCGGTGAGGGAAGCCGAACTGCGCCACGACCTCCTCCCCGGACTCGACGACCCAGCTCTGCTCACATACACGTCGGGGACCACAGGGCCGGCGAAGGGGTCAGTCGCCACGCACTGGAACGTCCTCAGCGTCGCTCAGGGCTGTGGACAGTGGTTCGGGATGGGCGAAGGTGACGTCATGCTCGCGGTCGCGCCGCTCTTCCACATCACCGGTGCCGTCGCGTGTGCGGCCACATCTCTCGTCCACCCCGTGGTCCTCGATTTCATCGGACGCCCTGACGCCGAGAAGATCATCTCAGCCATCCGCAACGACAGCGTGACCATGACCATCGGATCGATCACCGTCTTCAACGCTCTGCTCGATCACCACGACGCCGTTGCGGAGGACTTCGCGAGCATCCGATGCCTCTACTCAGGCGGTGCACCGGTCCCACCCGCAACCGTCGAACGATTCCGCGACCGATTCGGACACTACATCCACAACATCTACGGCATGACGGAGACCGCCTCGGCCGTCATCGGCGTCCCACTCGGCTCCGAAGCCCCGGTCGACGCCGCCACCGACACACTTGCCATCGGCGTGCCCCTGCCCGGCCTCGACGCCCGAGTCGTCGATATCGGCACCGGCGAGATTGTCGCTGACGGCCGCGCCGGCGAGCTCGAACTCCGCGGACCGCAGGTGACGCCGGGCTACCTCGGTCGGCCCGAAGCCGACGACAGCGCCTTCGATGACGGCTGGCTGCGCACCGGCGACGTCGCCGTCATCGACGATTCCGGGTGGATCTACCTCGTCGACAGGATCAAGGACCAGATCAACGTCTCCGGCTACAAGGTGTGGCCGCGCGAGGTCGAAGATGCCCTCTACGAGCACCCCGACGTCCTCGAAGCAGCCGTCGTCGGCCGACCCGACGACTATCGCGGCGAGACGGTCGTCGCCTACGTCTCGCTGCGATCCGGCAGGACAGCGGCACCCGATGACCTCATCGCGTTCACCCGGGAACGCTTGGCCGCCTACAAGGCACCACGTATCGTCCACATCATCGGCGACCTGCCGAAGACGCACACCGGAAAGATCCAGCGCAGACTGCTGCGCGACGCACCTCCCGCGACCGACGACGCACCAGCAGCACAGACAGCCGAGGCCAACCCGACAGAGGAGACACGATGACCGAACCCACCGCAGCCGGACGATTCGACGGCCAGGTCGCGCTCGTCACCGGAGCCAGCCGGGGCATCGGCCTCGGCATCGCTCAACGACTGGCGGCCGAAGGAGCGAAGCTCGTCCTCACCGCTCGCAGGCCCGAAACCCTCGCCGAGGCGGTCGCGTCCTTTCCCGAGGGCACGGCGATCGGCATCGCCGGAAAGGCCGATGATCCCGGTCACCGCACCGAGGTCTACGACACGATCGCCGAGAGCTTCGGCCGCCTCGACGTCCTCGTCACCAACGTCGGCATCAACCCCGTCTACGGTCCGACCATCGATATCGACCTCGACGCAGCGCGGAAGATCCTCGACGTCAACGTCATCGGCACGCTCGCATGGGTGCAGGGTGCCGTCCACCATGAGGGTCTGCGCTTCAGGGAGAACCGGGGCCGGATCGTCTCGATCTCCTCTGTCGCGGGTCAGGTGCCCAGTCCCGGCATCGGCTTCTACGGCGTCTCCAAAGCGGCCGTCTCCCACCTCACTCGCACTCTCGCCGTCGAACTCGGACCGGAGATCCGGGTGAACGCGGTCGCGCCGGCCGTCGTCAAGACCCAATTCGCGGCCGCCCTCTACGAAGGCCGCGAAGACGAAGTCGCCAGCACCTACCCGGCAGGTCGCCTCGGCACACCCGAGGACATCGGTGCGGCCGTGGCCTACCTCGCCTCCTCCGACGCCGAATGGATCACCGCTCAGGTGCTCACCGCCGACGGCGGCCTCATCACCGCAGGAGGAAACGCATGACCACGCTGCCACCGGAGATCGAGGATCTGCGGCAGAGGACCCGCTCGTTCATCCGCGAAGTCGTCATCCCTGCGGAGCCGAGACCCGGCACCAGCCTCAGCGCCGACACTCTCTCCCATCTGCAGTCACGAGCCAAGGAGGCCGGAGTCTTCGCCCCGCACGTGCCAGAGCAGTGGGGAGGACTCGGAGTTCCGATCGAGCACTGGTCTCGGATCTTCCAAGAGGCCGGATATTCGCCCATCGGCCCAGCAGTGCTCAACTGCATGGCCCCCGACGAAGGCAACATGCACATGCTCGCGCGCATCGGCACTGCGGCCCAGAAGCTGAGGTACCTGTGGCCGCTGGCCGCCGGCGACATGCGGTCGAGCTTCGCGATGACCGAACCCCATCCAGGAGCCGGCTCCGACCCATCCGCGCTCTCGACGCGGGCCGTCAGGGACGGCGACGATTGGGTGATCACCGGCGACAAGCGGTTCATCTCCGGTGCCGAACTCTGCGACTTCTTCATCGTCATGGCCGCCACCGAGCAATCCGGTACCGAGGAGCTGGAGGCATCCCGCGCCGAGGCGGTCGCCGGCTCTGCCGCAGGAGCCGGCCCCACGCATAAGCGGCACGAACTGGCGGCGACGATGTTCCTCGTCGACCGCGACACCCCGGGGGTCACCGTGGGCCCAGTGATCCACACCGTCGACACCACGATCGCCGGTGGTCACCCCTACGTGACGTTCGAGAACGTGAGGGTGCCCGCTTCCGCCGTTCTCGGTGAGCCGGGCAGAGGCTTCGACTACGCTCAAGTGCGCCTGGCCCCGGCTCGGCTCACCCACTGCATGCGCTGGCTGGGTCTGGCCCGACGGGCCCTCGACATCGCCCTCGACCGTGCTGAGCACCGCACCGTCTTCGGCGACGTCCTCGCCCGTCAGGGGCTGGCACAGGAGCTCATCGCGCAGTCGGTCATCGACATCGAGACCTCCGACGCGATGATCGAGAAGACCTCGCTGGTCCTCGAAGAGGACCAGACGCATGCGAACGCACTGTCGTCGATTGCCAAGGTCCACTGTTCGGAAGCCGTCTACCGCGTCATCGACACAGCGGTGCAGCTCACCGGCGGGGACGGTGTCTCCTACGACCTTCCGCTCATTCAGTATCTCAATGAGGTTCGACCGTTCCGGATCTACGACGGGTCGACCGAGACCCACAAGTTCGCGATCTCCAGGCGTGCGTCGTCACGTCGCCGCCGAGAGGTCGCCGCCGGTGCGCCACGCCTCGACGTCGTTCGACCGGTCGGCGATGCCGACGATGCAGGTGCCGCGCGTGCTGAGGCGGACTCCGCGGACGCAGAGGCGGTAGCCGGATGACCGCACAGATCATCGACGTCGTCGACACCTCTGCCGAGGCTGCGGCACTCGACGTCCCGCCCCTGCTCGTCCTCGACGCGGTCGCCGACTACCTCGACGACCACGGCATCGGCACAGGCTCAGTGCACTGGGAGCGGATAGGAGAGGGGCAATCGAATGTCACCTATCGAATCAGGCGGGAGAACGCCGATGTCGTCCTCCGCCGCGGGCCCCGACCGCCGATTCCGCGCTCGACCCACGACATGGTCCGCGAGGCGCGCATCCAGACAGTGCTGCGCAGGCAGGGGGTCGCGGTTCCGCAGATCGTCAGCGTCTGCGAGGACGATTCCGTCCTCGGCGTTCCGTTCTACATCATGGATTTCGTCCCGGGCACAGTCGTCACCGACCGACTTCCCGTCGTGCTCGACGACCACCGCGCCAGGCGGGGATTCGGCGAGGCGCTCGTCGATCAGCTCTCAGCGCTCCACGATGTCGACGTCACCGATCCCGAGGTCGCTTCACTCGGGCGACCCGAGGGCTATCTCGAACGTCAGATCGCGCTCTTCTCCTCATTGTGGGAGAAGAACACCAAGCGGTCGCTGTCGGGGGTCGGGCGCCTCGGCGAGTGGCTCGAGTCGAACCGACCGAGTACCCAGCTCCATTCCGTCGTCCACGGCGACTACCGGGCCGGCAACGCGATGATCGCCCCGCAGACACCTGTCCGCGTCGCCGCGGTGCTGGACTGGGAGATGTCGACGCTCGGCGATCCTCTCGCCGATCTGGGGTATTTCCTCGCGACGTACTCCGACGCCGCGCATCCTCGTACGGTCATGGACCTCACCCCGGTCACCTCGGAGGCTGGGTTTCCGGACCGAGCCGAACTCACCGCCCGCTATCGGGACCGGACGGGCCTCGACCTGGCCGCCCTGCCCTGGTACGAGGCACTGGCACTGTGGAAGGCCGCGATCTTCTCCGAAGCCATCTACACCCGGTGGTTGTCCGGTGAGGTCCCCGCGGCAGGGGAGTTCACCGGCACGCTCGAGCAGGGGGTGCCCGACCTCCTCGATGCCGCCTGGAATGCAGCGACCACGCTGAGGTAGACACAGGCCGAGACCACTGAGGCCACACGCCGCCTGCGGGAGATGACCACCGCCAACCGTGGGAAGCCCGTCACCCCTGTCGTTTGCAGGGGAGCAACCCGCCCTTGTCGCGCCCGATTTCGGGCCGACTCACCCCTGACCACCTTCACCACCGAGCACCGGAAAGGCAGACATGACTGCACAGCTGGCGGGGACGACGGCGTCCCTGCGCACGAAACGGCGATCCGTCGCCGCAAGCACCGTCGGCAACATCCTCGAATGGTACGAATGGAGTGCCTACGCGGTCTTCACCCCCTTCATCGCGGCGGCGATGTTCAACAGCGAGGACCCTGTCTCTGCGGTCCTCGCCACCCTCGGCGTCTTCGCCGTCGGGTTCCTTATGCGACCTCTCGGCGGGATCGTCTTCGGTCGAATCGCGGACCGCCGGGGACGGAAGTTCGTCCTCATCACCACTATGCTCATCATGGCCGCAGGATCGTTCCTCATCGCAGTCATGCCCGGCTACGCGCAGATCGGGGCCGCCGCCTCGTTCGTCCTTCTCATCGTCCGCGTCGCTCAGGGATTCGCCCACGGCGGAGAGTCGGCGACAGCGAACTCGTACATCGCCGAAATCGCCCCCGCGCATCGCCGCGGGTTCTGGGGCAGCATCGTCTTCGTCGCGATCTTCGGAGGCTCGGTCCTCGCCTATACCGTGGGCGGCGCGATCACCAACCTCTTCAGCGAGACAGCGGTGTCCGAGTGGGCCTGGCGCATCCCGTTCGTCCTCGGCGCGCTTCTCGCCCTCGTCGCCCTGTGGATGAGGCGGGGCATGATCGAAAGCGAGGTGTTCGCACAGTCGGAGTCCGAGAAGACGCTCCCTGCCGAGGCGGTCGCCATCAACCGTCGCCGTGTGACCCGAGCGATCATTCTCGTCGTCCTCATGACCTCGGGCATCACCGCCGCCCACTACACGTGGTCGTCCTACGCCTCGACGCTGGCGATCACCGAACGCGGCATGGATCCGCAATCGGCGTACTGGGCAACAGTGGGTGCGCAGCTCATCGCACTGGTCTCGCTGCCCTTCTGGGGAGCACTCTCGGATCGAGTCGGCCGGCGTCCGATGCTCATCGGATTCGGACTGCTCATGGCGGTCCTGCAGTTCCCGCTCATGGGCATGATCACCTCGGCGGGGTGGACGCTCTTCGCCGCGTCGTCGATCGCACTCCTCATTGTCGCAATCGCTGGCGCACTGCTCTCCGCTGTGCTCTCGGAGGCATTTCCGACGAAGGTCAGGACGCAGGGCATCGGCTTCGCCTACTCGGTCTCCGTGGCCGTGTTCGGCGGCACCGCGCCCTACCTCAACGGGTTGTTCAACTCTCTCGACCTCAGTTGGCTCTCGAACGGGTGGGTGATCCTGCTCTGCTGCGCGACGATCATCGCGGTCGCCCTGCTGCCGGAGACCAAGGGAAAGGACCTCAACGAGGTGTGAACCGAGGTGCTGTCGACGCTGAGCAGCCTCCGGCCGAGGCTGCTCAGCGTCACGACTGGGCACGAACCGCCTGCGCCGAGTCCGCCCCTACCGAACCGCCGGCAGGGATCGTTCGATGCGGTCGAGGAGCTCCATCGTCGCCACCGCCTGCGCCGCCGAACTCTCCGGCTCACGGCCCTGCCGGATCGCCTCGGCGAACTCCTCGTCCTGACGGCGGATTCCGTCCATCGCGGCATCCTCACCGGTGTCGACGGGATTGCCGTAGCCGTCGACGAGGTCGTCGTACCGGGCGATGAACGTGCCCTTGTCGCAGATGTAGCGGAACGTCGTGCCCAGCGGCCCGTCGTTGTTGAACGACACCGCGAGGCTGAGCAGGGCACCCGACTCACTGGCTGCCGAGACGCTGAGATCCGTGTAGATCCCCATCGTCTCGCTCACCGGTCCTGCGAACCCCTGGACTGCGGCGACCGGCGCCCCCGTCTGGTGGGCGAAGAGGTCGACGCTGTGGCACGCGTGGTGCCAGAGCAGATGATCGTTCCAGCTGCGCGGCTCACCGTTGGCGTTGATGTTCTCCCGCCTGAAGAAGAAGGTCTCGGCGACGAGATGCTGGAGCACGAGTTCGCCGCTTTCGAACTGCCGATGCAGCCACCGATGACCGGGATTGAACCTCCGCGTGTGCGCGACCATCGCCACCGCACCCGACTCCTCCGCCGCCTCGGCGACGGCCCTGGCATCGGCCAGACTCTCGGACACCGGGATCTCCACGAGCACGTGCTTGCCCGCCCGCAGCACCTCGATGGCCTGCTCCGCGTGGAGCGGGGTCGGGGTCGCGAGGATGACCGCATCGATATCGGTCCTGCTCAGAGCCTCGCCGAGGTCGCTCGCCGTATCCGCGATCCCGTACTCGGCCGCGACGCGGGCCACGGCATCGGGTTCCTTGCCGACGAGGAGTCCCACCTCGACGTCGTCGATCTGGGCGATCGCGTCGAGGTGCTTCCGGCCGATGGCTCCTTCTCCTGCCAAGGCGACTTTCATGTCAGATCTCTTCCCTTCGGTGTGGATCGGCGATAGTCTCGCCTCACTGCGGTCGATTGGTGCGAGGGAGCCGGTGCTTTGGCGACAAAATTGTCTATGTTATTGTCACCATTGTGAGTCAAGCCAATACTGTCACGGACGCCCTGCGTCAGGACATCCTCAACGGATACTTCCCACCGGGCGCGCGCCTGGTGGAAGCGGTCGTCTGCGACCGGTACGAGATCAGCCGCGCCTCCGCACGGGCTGCGTTCCTCGCCCTCAGCGCCGAAGGCCTCGTCGAACGGGAGACGAACCGCGGAGCGACGGTGCGCCGCGTCAGCCCCGAAGAGGCCGTGCAGATCACCGAGGCCAGGGCCGTGCTCGAATGCCTCATCGCCAGCGAAGCCGCGAAGAACGCAACCGATGCGGACAAAGCCGAACTCGTCGACATCGGCGAGAAGATGCAGGCCGCGGTGTCCGGCGGCGATGTCATGCGCTACTCCGAGCTCAACACCTCGCTGCACCGCAAGCTCGGTGAGACCTCCCGGCACGATGTCGCCCGCGAACTCATCCGCCTGCTGCGCAACCGCGCCGTCCACCATCAGTACAAGATCAGCCTCGTGCCCGGGCGCCCCGCGGAATCGCTGGGCCAGCACCTGGCCATCATCGAGGCCGTCGCGGCCTCCGACCCCGAGGCCGCCGACCGCGCGATGCGCGCCCACCTCGACTCGGTCATCTCCGTGCTGCGCAACTGGCGCGAGATCAACGCGTACTGAGCTGCAGGCAGGGACCGGGCGAAGTCGGGTTCGTGAGTGACGGCGGATGCCGTCACGGCCGGCGTCGACGCATCGTGTGTGACCGCCGTGCGCTTCGGCGCGGCGGGCCTGGCACTCGTTCGCCCCACCGAGGCGGGCCGGATGCTCGTTCGCCCCACCGACGCGGGCCTGACATTCGTTCGCCCCACCGAGGCGGGTGGACGCTCGTGTCCCACCCGTCGTGCGTCCGCTGCCGAAGGTCATCGTCAGCTCGCGCGTGAGCGATCCTCGAGCAGGGCGGCCAGACGCGGGAACACGCGCAGCGCATTGCCCGAGTAGATGAGGTCCTTCTCCGCCTGCGGCAGGTCCGTGTGCTCGATGTAGTACCCGGTGTCGTCCCAATAGCGGTCGGTGCGCGCGTCCTTGCCGCGCACCGCACCGATCATCTCGGTCCCGAAGAGGATGTTCTCCGGTGCGATGACGTCGACGAGCAGGTCGATCCCCGGCTGGTGGTAGACGCATGTGTCGAAGTACACCTGCTCCATGAGCGCTTCGAGGTCCCAGCCCTTGTCCTGCGCCATGCCCGCGAACCGGCCCCAGTGGTAGGGCACAGCCCCGCCGCCGTGGGGGATGATCAGCCGCAGTCCCGGGTAGTCGCGCATGAAGCCTGAGCTCAGCGCCTGCATGAACGCCGTCGTGTCGGCGCTGAGGTAGTACGAGCCGGTGGTGTGGAAGTAGTCGTTGTCCGCACCCGAGACATGGATCATCCCGGGGACGTCGAGCTCCTGCATCGTCTCCCACAGCGGCGACCAGTACGGATCCCACAGCGGGGGCCCGTCGAAGTGTCCGCCCGACGGATCCGGGTTGACGTTGCACCCGATGAAGCCGAGCTCCTCGACGCAGCGCCGCAGCTCGGCCACCGTCGCGGTGAGATCGGCCCCCGGCGACTGCGGCAGCTGGGCCACGGGCGCGAAGCTGGTCGGGAAGAGATCGCAGATGCGGCGGATGAGATCGTTCTGCTGCCGGGTCCAGGTCAGCGAGACCGCCTGGTCGCCGACATGGTGCTCCATCCAGCTGGCCCGCGGAGAGAAGATCGTCAGATCGATTCCCCGCTCGCGCTGCAGAGCAAGCTGAGCGCCCTCGATCGACTCCCGCAGCTCGTCGTCGCTGATGTCGATCGGCGCCGACGCGTCGAACTCCAGCCCTTGGATGAATGCGGACTTCTGCGCCTCACGCCAGGCGCCCACCGCCGGCGGAAAGGTCGTGTAGTGGCCGTGGCAGTCGATGATCAAGGGGACCATCCCTTCAGCATGCGGGTGTGTGATCTGTGCTACTGAGAAAGTAGCACAAAGTGTAGACAATTTTGTAAACAAGGAGCAGAATGGATGACGGCGAGGGGGTGACGTTCTCGATGAAACCCTGCGTCATCCCTTCGCCTGCCGACGTGAACAAAGGAGTTGTGACAGTGGTGACTGAAGATCAAGACCGCGACTATGACGACATCCCCGGAACCTATGTCTTCGACGCTCGCCGCGCGAAAGAGGGCTACCAGCTCAATAAGTTCCTGATGTCTCTCAACGAGGAGCCGAATCGGGAGGCGTTCCGCAGCGATCCCTCCGCGTACCTCGACAGGTTCAAGCTCACGCCCGAGCAGCGCACGGCCGTCGAAGAGCGCCAGTGGCTGCACCTCCTCGAGGTCGGGGGCAACGTCTACTACACCTTCAAGCTCGCCATCTTCGACGGACTGAGCATGCAGGGGATGGGCGGAGACATGTCCAGCATCACCGAGGCGGAGTTCGCCGAGATGATGCGCAACGGCGGACGCCCGATCGAAGGCAACCGATTCAAGAGCGAATGGGAGAACAAGAACAATGGCTGAAATTGTCGGCGGAGTGGGCTGCTCCCACGTTCCCGCGGTCGGCGCGGCACTGGACAACGGCAAGTCGGGCAACGAGGTGTGGAAGCCCTATTTCGACACCCTGCCCCCGGCTCGGGAATGGATCGAGGAGAAGAAGCCCGACGTGTGCATCGTCGTCTACAACGACCACGCCTCGGCGTTCTCGATGCAGCTCATCCCCACGTTCACTCTCGGTGTGGCTCCGGAGTTCCAGCCCGCTGACGAGGGGTTCGGCCCGCGCAAGGTGCCGACGGTCGAGGGCGATCCCGACCTCGCCTGGCATCTCGCGGAATCGCTCATCCTCGACGAGTTCGACATGACGATCGCCAACGAGATGGACGTCGACCACGGTCTCACCGTTCCGCTCTCGGTGATGTTCGGCCAGCCGGAGAACTGGCCGACCAAGGTCATTCCGCTCGCGGTCAACGTCGTGCAGTTCCCGCCGCCGACCGGTCACCGCTGCTACATGCTCGGCAAGGCTCTGCGTCGTGCGATCGACAGCTATCCCGGTGCCGAACGCGTCGTCGTCTTCGGCACCGGCGGCATGTCCCACCAGCTCCAGGGCGAGCGGGCAGGACTGGTCAACTCCGAGTGGGATTCGCAGTTCATGGACAACCTCGTGAGCAACCCCGCCGAGCAGGCCCAGGTTCCGCACGTCGAATACCTCCGCGAGGCCGGCACCGAGGGCGTCGAGCTCGTCATGTGGCTGATCATGCGCGGGGCGATGAGTGACTCCGTCGAGGAGGTCTACCGCAGCATCTACGTGCCCACCTCGAACACGAGCAACGGCCTCATCGTCCTCGACAACGCCTGAGGCCGGCGATGTCGGCTGAGGCAGGCGATGTCTCGGCTGAGGCCCGCGACGGCTCCGTATGAGACGGCCGCCGACACGGCCTGAGTGCGCCCCCTGACTGCAGCGGCGGCACCCGAATGGGTGTCGCCGCTGCCATGTCCGCCCTCGCCGAGGTGGGGGTCCACCCGAGCCGGGGCCCGCCGAAGTGCGGCAGCCGGGGATGATGGGGCCCGCCGAGGTGCGGCAGCCGGGGCTGGGGCCCGCCGAAGTGCGGCAACCGGGGATGATGGGGCCCGCCGAGGTGCGGCAACCGGGCACGGGCCAGCTTGGAACCCGCCGAGGCGCGACAGTCGGGGCTCGCCGAGGCGCGACAGCCGGGGCCCGCCGAGGCGCGGCAGCCGGGCATGGCGACGGGCACGGATTCGGGAGCTCCACCTCGGCGAGGGTCGATAGGTGGGATCGCCTCGGTGAGGGAAACAGCTGGTGAGAGCAGTGAATCTCAGAACACGAAATGTTCGTAAACATAATTGTTCACAATTACGTTGACAATGCGTAGACTGAGTTCGTGCATGCGATGTGCCTCACATCCGTGCACCGGTGCTGACAGTGTCGTCGCATCGCGCACGGGCTCGGATCTCCTCCTGCCCACCCCTGCGGCACCGTTCAACTGTCGATCTACCGCAAGGATCCCAGCAATGTCCTCATCGACCAGGACCGACGAGCCACCACGCATCACGAAGCGCGAACGACTGCGCGTGCTGTGGGCGAGCTTCATCGGCACAGCCATCGAGTGGTACGACTTCTTCCTCTACGGCTCTGCCACCGCACTGATCTTCGCTCCACAGTTCTTCCCGTCCGAGAACCCTCTGAGTTCGACGCTGGCGGCGTTCGGCGCCTTCGCGATCGGCTTCGTCGCTCGGCCTCTCGGCGGTGTCGTCATGGGCTTCCTCGGCGACAAGATGGGCCGGAAGTCCATGCTCATGCTCTCCATGATCCTCATGGGCGGCTCGACCGTGGCGATGGGCCTGCTGCCGAACTATGCGACCATCGGCATCGCCGCGCCGATCATCCTCGTGAGCCTGCGGTTCATCCAGGGCATCGGCGTCGGCGGCGAGTGGGGCGGCGCCGTGCTCATGGCCGTCGAGTACTCGCCGCGGGAGCGTCGCGCCCTCTACGGCGCGATCCCGGGAATGGGCGTGCCCGCCGGCATCATCACGGCCAACCTCGTCTTCCTCTGGGTCACCGCTGCCGTGGCCCCCGAGGCGTTCGCGGCGTGGGCATGGCGGATCCCGTTCCTCGCCAGCGGTGTGCTCGTCATCGTCGGCATGTACATCCGCGTCAGGGTGGGGGAGACGCCGTCGTTCAAGCGTCTCGAAGCCTCCGCCGAGGTGCTCAAGAACCCGCTCGGGCTCCTGTTGCGCAAGTACAGCGGACCGATGCTCCTGGGCGGACTGATCTCGATCGTCCCGCCGCTGCTCGGCTATGTGCTCACCGTCTACATGCTCACCTACGGCACGCAGGTGCTCGGGCTGCCGCAGGGCCAGATGCTGTTCGTCGTCATCCTCGGCTCCGTGGTCCAGCTCGTCGTCATGCCCTTCGTCGCGGTCTTCGCCGACCGGATCGGGCACAAACGCTCGTATCTGCTGGGCATCGTCCTCACCGTCGTGTGGATCTTCCCGATGTTCATGCTCATCAACACGGCCAACCTCGGGCTGATGATCCTCGCCTACGCGGTCTCCTTCATCATCCACCCGCTCATGTCCTCACCGCAGGGCGCGGTCCTCGCCGGCATCTTCCCACCGCAGGTCCGCTACAGCGGCGCGTCGATCTCCTACCAGATCGCGGCCGTCATCTCGGGCTTCACGCCGCTCATCGCCGCTGCCCTGGTCGGCGCCAGCGGCAACGTCTGGACGCTCGCGATCTACATGACGGTGCTCTCGGCTGTCTGCCTCGCCTTCGCAGCGATGATGAAGGTCGGCACCCATGCCCATGAGTGAGGGGTGAGCCGGTGAGGCGGGACGTTCTGCAATCGGCGTGAGTCGACGACCAGGGTGTCTCGTCCCTCCTGACAAGCTGACAAGGGGTGCGCGTTCGTTCTGAACGCGCACCCCTTGGCGGTGTCTGGACGGGGGTGGGTGACGGGGCCCGGAGGCGGCGGTGGTGTCTGGAGGCAGCGAAGGTGTCTGGAGGGGTTGGGCAGCTGCCGCATGAAGAAGGGCGGATGATCACCGCCTGGCAAAGGGCGCGATGTCGGCGCGTGGAGAGGGGCGGCTGGTCGGTGCTTAGAGGGGAGTGGTCCATGGGAAGCGATGACCTGGAAGGTTGCGGCCCACTTGAGTTTCGAGGGCTCAGTTCGGGAACTGTGCTCTCCAGACTCAAGTGAGCTCAACTGAGATCCGGCTCGCGATGCGTCGGAACGGCGTCACGCGGGGGAGTGTGCGCGACGCGAAGAGAGGGCTCGCGCTCGGACGGCGGCCGAGGCAATTGCAGGCGCGCGACAGCGCAGACCGCGGCCGAGGCAATCGCAGGCGCGCGGGAACGCAGAGCGAGCGCGTGGCAGCGCGGCCCGACACACGACGGCGCAGAGCGGCCGCCGAGCTTTCGCTCGACGGCCGCTCTACGCCTGTCCTGTCGCGTGAGGCCCGGGCGTCCGGCCGCAGGCCGCAGTGCCCCAAAC
>NZ_SCMW01000065.1:0-17012 GCF_005502845.1 Brevibacterium sp. 2SA
CCCACCCCGACCGCCGCCTCGGTGCCGGGTGACTGACCTATGCCGCAACCGCGCACGGTGATCGTCAGCCTCGCCTCCCCGGACCGGTTCGCCCGCATCCGCCGCCAGCACGAGGCTCTGATCGGCTTCCACTCAGAGCGCTTCGACGCCGGCACCCTCGCGCACGTCGTGAGCGTCTTCCCGTCACAGCGATCGGGCAGCGACGACAGTGTGGGGCGCGCCGGCGACGGGCTGCCGGGCATCGACCTGCCGGGCATCGACCTGCCGCCGACCGTCGACACCGTCCGCGTCGAATCCGCCACGGGTCGGGCCCCGCTGGCGGCTGCGCGCAATGCCGGTGCCCGCCGGGCCGCCGACCTCGGCGCGAGTCTGCTCGTCTTCCTCGACGCCGACTGCGTGCCCGGCCCCCGACTGCTGCTGCGTTACGAAGCGGCGACCGTGCCGGATCGCCTTCTCCTCGGGCCCGTCACCTACCTGACCGCGGAGGAGACGGCCGCCCTCGACGACGCCGTCGCGATCACCCCGCACCCCCATCCGGCACGCCCGGACCCGGCCGACGGTGAGGTCATCGACGTCGCCTCCGACGCGCCCCCGGACCCACAGGACCCGTATGCGCTCTTCTGGTCGCTGTCGTTCGCCTGCCGGCCCGAGCTCTACGCCCGCCTCGGCGGATTCCACGAGGGCTACGCGGGATACGGGGCAGAGGACACCGATTTCGGCTTCACCGCCCGACGTCACGGCATCGGGCTGCGCTGGGTGGGCGGTGCTCACGCGTTCCACCAGTTCCACCCCGTGAGCTCCCCGCCGATCGAACACGTCGCCGACATCGTCGCCAACGCCCGCGTCTTCCATTCCCGCTGGGGTCGCTGGCCGATGGAGTCATGGCTCGAGCGGTTCCGCGCCGCCGGCCTGGTCACCTACGACGCCGGTGTGGGCTGGCAGGTCGTGTCGGTCGGCGCCTGAGGCTCAGCCGCCCGGCAGCAGTCGGACGTAGGGGGCGAGGCCGGTGCCCTCGGCGGCGAGGCGGCCGGCCGTGTCGAAGATCGTCGTCTCCATCGCCGAGGCGGCGGCCGTGGCCCGCACATCCGCGCGGGAGGCGAGGCTGACGGTGCGCGAGAGGTGCGGATCGGTCAGCCGGATCGAGCGCAGGCGCGGACGGTCGACGAGGACCATCGCGGGGACGATCGCGAGCCCGAGGCCGCGTTCGACGAAGCGGAGGACCGCGTCCATCTCGGCTCCCTCGACGACGACGCTCGGGTCGAGGCCCGCGGCGTCGAAGGCCGCCGAGGTGGCCTCCCGGAGGTCGTACCCGTGATGGAAGACGACCTGGGGACGGTCGGCCACCTCGGCGAGAGTGATGCTGTCACCCACGGATTCCCAGTGGTCGGCCGAGGTGATGACGACGAGGTCCTCGCGGAGGACCTCCTGGGTGTGCAGGCGCGGGGTGAGCGCGCTGAGGTCGACGGTGCGGGTGATGAGGGCGAGGTCGAGCTGCCCCTGGCCGAGCGCCTCGACGAGCTCGCGCGAACCCTTCTCCATGACCTCGAGCTCGATGCCGGGGTGGTCGGCGTGGAAGCGGCTGAGCGCCTCGGCGACGAGGCTCACGCACAGCGTCGGGGTCGCGCCGAGGCGGACCCGGCCTGTGCGCAGACCGGCGAGTTCGTCCATGTCACGGCGGATCGCCTCGGCGTCGGCGAGCATCCTCCGGGCGGTCGGGAGGAGGGACTCACCGGCCGCGGTCAGGGTGATGTGACCGCGGGCGCGGTGGAAGAGCTCGGCGCCGAGCTCCTTCTCCAGCGTCGAGATCTGCCGGGACAGGGACGGCTGCGCGAGGTGGAGGGCTGCGGCGGCCTTCGTGAAATGACCGGTGTCGGCGACCTCGACGAAGCTGGCGAGCTGTTCGAGATTCATTTCAATAGTCTATCGCTATCGTGATGAGTCAAACAATGCATTGGACGTATCGTATAGGCAAACCTAACGTGGAAGTCATGAGTACAGCACAGGGCAATGCCCGGATCAAGGAACACTCACTGTCGACCTCGGTGCTCGTCATCGGCACCGGCGGATCGGGCCTGCGTGCGGCCATCGAGGTCGCCGAGGCCGGCGTCGACGTCATCGCCGTGGGCAAGCGGCCCAAGGACGACGCACACACCTCGCTCGCGGCCGGCGGCATCAACGCCGCGCTCGCGACGATGGACCCCGAGGACAGCTGGCAGCAGCACGCCGCCGACACGATCAAGGAGTCCTACGACCTCGCGAACCCGCGCACCGTCGAGATCGTCACCCAGGGTGCCGAGCAGGGCATCGCCGACCTCGAGCGCTACGGCATGAACTTCGCGAAGGAGGACGACGGGCGGATCTCGCAGCGCTTCTTCGGCGCCCACACATGGCGGCGCACCGCCTTCGCCGGGGACTACACGGGCCTGGAGATCCAGCGCGCGCTCATCCACCGGACCGAGGAGCTCGACATCCCGGTCCTCGACACCGTCTACATCACGAAGCTGCTCACCGCCGACGGCCGGATCTTCGGCGCCTACGGCTTCGACCTCGTCGACGGCACCCGGTACCGGATCCACGCCGACGCCGTCATCCTCGCCGCCGGCGGGCACAACCGGATCTGGCGCCGCACGTCCTCGCGCCGCGATGAGAACACCGGCGACTCCTTCCGTCTCGCCGTCGAGGCCGGCGGTCGCCTGCGCGACGCCGAGCTCGTCCAGTTCCACCCCTCGGGCATCATCGAACCCGAGAACGCCGCGGGCACCCTCGTCTCCGAGGCGGCCCGCGGGGAGGGCGGCATCCTCCGCAACGCCCTCGGCGAGCGGTTCATGGAGCGCTACGATCCCGAGCGGATGGAGCTGTCGACCCGTGACCGCGTCGCGCTCGCCGCGTACACGGAGATCGCCGAGGGCCGCGGCACGGCCAACGGCGGCGTGTGGCTCGACGTCTCCCACCTGCCGCGAGAGACGATCATGTCCCGCCTGCCGCGGGTCTACCAGACGCTCATGGAGACGCAGATGCTCGACATCACGAAGGAGCCGATCGAGATCGCTCCGACCGCGCACTACTCGATGGGCGGGGTGTGGGTCGATCCCGTCGACCACAGCACCGACGTCGAAGGGCTGTGGGCGATCGGCGAGGCCTCGTCCGGGCTGCACGGGGCCAACCGCCTCGGCGGCAACTCCCTCATCGAGCTCCTCGTCTTCGGGCGCATCGTCGGGCAGTCGGCGATCGCGTACTCCGATGGTCTGAGCGCGCAGGTGCGGTCGGCGGAATCCGTCGCCGAGGCGCGCGCTGAGATCGATGATCTCCTCGCCTCCGATGGGGCGGAGAACGTCCGGGCGCTCCAGCGCGAGGTGCGCAACCTCATGACCGAGCACGCCGGTGTCGTCCGCGACGAGGCGGGTCTGCTGGCCGGGCTGGAGAAGCTCACGGCGATCGAGGCGCGGATGGCCGACGTCGGCATCCACCCCGACATCGCCGGATTCTCCGACCTCGCGCACGCCTTCGATCTCAAGTCGTCCGTGCTCGCGGCCCGGGCCACCCTCGAGTCCGCGCTCGAGCGGCGCGAGACCCGCGGTGCCCACAACCGCAGCGACTACCCGGAGCTCGATCCGGCGATGCGGGTCAACCTCGTGTGGTCCCCGTCGACGGGTGTCGTGCGCGAGGAGATCCCGGCCGTCGACCCCGAGGTCGCCGAGCTCATGGGCGGAGAGATCAGCCAGGAGGGCAAGCTCGTCGAGTGAGGGTGAGTGGGCCGAATCCGGGGCCGGGCCGAGTCCGACCGGGAAGGGCCGAGTGAGCTGAGTTGGGCCGCCTGCATGAGGTGTTCGTGCGGGCGGCCCCGCCGTTCTGAGGAAGATTCATGGCGGCCACCTGGATTGTGTGGAAGGTTCATGGCGGTCGCCCGGGTTGTGCGGAAGGTTCATGGTGGAATCGGCGCTGAGATCGCCATGGCGGCGGCGCACAATCACCGTGGATGTGGCGCAGACCCTCGCCTGCCGGAGCCGCAGACTCCGCGATCAGCCCCACTCGCTCGGTATGACCCTCCGCCCCAACCCCGCTCCGCAACCAGCGCGCCGGTTCAGCCCACGCGCTGGGCACGACCCTCAAGCCCAACACCGCCCCGTGGCCTCGACAGGATTCTGCGGAAGGTTCATGGCGGCCACCTGGATTGTGCGGAAGGTTCATGGTGGAATCGGGCCTGAGATCGCCATGGAGGCGGCGCACACTCACCGTGGATGTGGCGCAGACCCTCGCCTGCCGGAGCCGCAGACCCCGCAGACCCCGCAGACCACCCCCACTCGCCGGTCACGACCCTCCAGCCCAACACCGCCCCGCAACCAGCGCGCCGGTTCAGCCCACGCGCTGGGCAAGACCGTCCAGCCCGACACCGCCCCGTGGCCCCGCCGTTCTGCGGAAGGTTCATGGCGGAATCAAGCCTGAGATCGCCATGGCGGCGGCGCAGAATCACCGTGGATGCGGCGCAGACCCACCGCGTGGCCGCGAGCCCCCTCAGCGCATCGCGCGGGTCTGCGAGGGACGCTCGCCGAAGAGCCGGGCGTAGGCCGCGGCGAAGCGCGACGGGTGGGAGAAGCCCCAGCGGAAGGCGATGTCGCTGATCGCGGTGTCGCTGCCGAGGATGTCGGTCCGCGCGGCGTGCAGGCGCTCCTTCTGCACGTGGGCAAGAGGTGAGACGCCGAGCTGCTCGCGGAACGCCCGCTGCAGGGTGCGCACGCTCAGCCCGGCCGCCTCGGCGATCCCGGTCACGGTGAGCGGTTCGCCGAGGTGGTCGGCGATGTGATCGAGGGCGAGGCGGACCCGCTTCGTCGTCGCTGGGCCCGCGGGGTGAGCGTCCATCGTCTCGGGTTCGCCGGCACCGAGGTCGGGGTGGCCGAGGACGAGCTGGGTGAGCAGCATGTCCTCGAGGGACTTCGTCATCAGCGGAGACATATCGGCTCCGGCCCGTCCCTCGGAGACGAGTCCCTCGAGGGTGCCCAGCCACGCGCCGAACCCGGCGCCCAGCCGGAAGGTGTGGGTGCGGAATCGTGGCGCTGCGGGCGCTGCGCGCCCGAGCAGGGTCTCGGCATGGGCGCGCAGCACCGCGGCGTCGACGCGCAGATGGAGCTGATCGTAGTCGGGCCGCAGATTCATGCGCACCCGTGCGCCGGGGACGAGGATCGCCGCACTGGCAGCCGGCGTCACCGCGACCGATTCGGATCCGATGTCGACGCGCGCCCCACCGCGGCGGGCGATGAGGAAGCCGAGGTAGTCCTCGTGCTCGGGCACATCGACGTCGACCTCCGTGCCGAGGGAGAACTGGACGAAGCGCAGGCGCTCAAGATCGAGCTTCCAGACTTCGGGTTCGAACGCGCGCTGATCCACGCCCAGCAGCCGATGCGGGCTGAGCGAGCGACCGACGTCGCGCTCGAATTCGTCCACGCCTCCAGGCTTCGTCACCCCGGTCATGGTGCCAGATCCTACCTGCGATCCCTGATCAGACGGTGACGGCGACCGAAGAGTGACCCCGCGCAGCGGCGTCGGCCACCGGCGCGGAGGAGCCGCCGCTGCGATTCGTGTCGCGAATCGGCCAGAGGTGTCGCAGATCGTGTCGAAGCGGGCGCGCGGGCTTCCTATCGTGATGGCACGGTTCGATCCTCAGCGGTCGGCAGCGCAGCCGCGGCAGTTACGGCAGCGCAGCTGCGGCAGCCGCGCCGCAGCCGCTGCAGCCGCGGCAGCCACACCGCCCGTCGACGTTCCGGCGTCGCGTTCGCCGACCGGCCCGGCACGGATCGAACACCCTCTCAGTCACGAAGGAGTGCACATGAGTACCACCGCCCACACCGATTCCGCCGCCGAGACCACGTACGACGTCGCCGTCGTCGGATACGGCCCCTCGGGACTCGTCCTCGCCTCGGCGCTGGGCCGACGCGGCCACCGCGTCATCGTCGTCGAACGCTGGAAGACCCTCTACGGACTCCCGCGGCTCAACCACATCGACGGCGAGGTCGCCCGCATCATCCAGAACGTCGGTGACATCGACGTCGCGCTCAAGGGCGCCGAACCGGCCGACGAGTACGTCTGGCGCAACGGCGAGGACCACAAGCTGCTCACCGTCGACTGGTCGGGCGAGTCCTCGGGCTACGCGGCCCACTACACGATGTACCAGCCCGACATCGAGGACGCGATCGACGCCGACATCAAGACCCGCGACAACGTCGACGTCCTCCAGGGCTGGAAGGCCATCGACCTGAGCCAGGACGCCGACGGGGTCACCCTGCGGGTGCGCCAGTGGGACAGGCACGATCCCGAGCAGTGGGATCACGGCGAGGACGACCGGGTGATCCGGGCGAAGTACATCGTCGGCGCCGACGGGGCCAACAGCTTCGTGCGCACGAGTCTCGGCATCGAGCGCGACGACCTCGAATCCGATGATGTGTGGCTCAACCTTGACACCGAGAAGCTGCGCGACCTGCCGGAACGCTACTCGACGAGCACGCAGTACTGCGACCCCATCCGCCCGAACATGTCGATGCCGATCGGCGCCACGCGCCAGCGCTTCGAAGTCGCCATCCTCCCCGGTGAGAGCCAGGAGGAGGCCGCGACCGAGGAGTACGCGTGGCGCTGGTTCCGGGAACGGCACAACCTGGGCCCTGAGGATGTGCGCATCCTCCGCCAGATCGTCTATATCTTCTCCGCCCGCACCGCGGTCCGGTGGCGCGACGGCCGCGCCTTCCTCATCGGCGACGCCGCCCACACCATGCCGCCCTACATGGGTCAGGGTGCGTGCTCGGGCATGCGCGACGGCCTCACCCTGGCATGGAAGCTCGACCTCGTCCTCCGCGGGCACGCCGACGACGCCTTCCTCGACACCTACGAGACCGAGCGCCGACCCCACGTCGCGGCGATCCAGGCCGGCAGCGTCGCCCTCGGCGACATCGCGAACACCCTCGACGTCGAGGTCGCCCGCGCCCGCGACGAGGCGTTCTTCGCCGGCGAGGAGCTCGACGCGCCTGCGTTCCCGATCCTCGAGGCCGGTTACCTCGCCGGCGGTGAGCAGCCGCACGCCGGGACGCTGACCCCGCAGGGTGAGATCGAGAAGGACGGCCGCACCGCGCTCTTCGACGACATCATCGGCAACCCGCTCAACCTCGTCACCGTGGGCGATCCCGCCTCGGTGCTCTCGGCGGAGCAGTTCGATCGCCTCGCCGAGGTGGGGGTCGCCGTGGTCTCCCTGACCCCGGGCACACCGTGGTCGGTGACCGATGTGGCCGGCACGTACCGTGACTTCTTCGCCTCCATCGACGCCGAGGCGTACATCGCGCGCCCCGACTTCGTCGTCTTCGGCACCGGGTCGATGGCCGAGGTGCCTGACCTCGTCGAGGACATGCTCGCCCAGCTGCGAACCGACGCGACCGCGTCCGCGAGTGCGGCGACAGAGGAGCGGGCCGACACCGAGGCGGTGGCGTGACGGACGACGAGCACCGAGGCGGTGGCGGCGTGACGGTCGACCACCGCCGAGGCGGTGGCGGCGTCGACGACCAGCGCAAGGAACTCGCCGCGCACTGGCGAGCGATGCCCGCGCAGCGCCTCCTCGACGGCGGCATGGTCCACGGCGACGTCCTCCGACTCGAGGCCGCGACCGATGCCCTCACGCCGTGGGATGATGCCGCCGAGCACCTCGGCGAGGCACAGCTCGCACGTGCCGAGGCTGCCGCGAGCGCAGGACATGACCGGACGGCGATCGAGGCGTATCGCGCGGCCGTCGCGGACTTCCTCTTCGCCCAGATGCCGCTGCCCGACGGGCCGCGGAAGACCGCCCTCTACCTCCGGGCGCGGGAGGCCCTGGCAGCGATCGCGGCGATCCCGGGGTCGGGACTCAGCCGCGTCGAGGTGCCCTTCGGCGCCGGGGCCCGCGATTCCGGCTCGGATGCGGCTCGGCCAGGCAGCACCGGCACCCTCGTCGGATGGCTGCTCTCACCCGCGAACCCGCGCGCGAGCGTCATCGTCTTCGGCGGGCAGAGCGGGTGGGGTGCGACGTACCTGCGGATGGCCGACGCGCTCGCGGCCCGCGGCATCGCCACCCTCATGGCGGAGGGGCCGGGACAGGGCGAGAGCAGGATCGTCTCGGGCATCAACCTCGACGTCGACGTCGCCGCCGCGTTCAGCGCGTTCGTCGATGCCCTCCTCGACCGGCCCGAGCTGGCCGGCAGACCGGTCGGGATCTGGGGCAACAGCCTCGGCGGGACCTTCGCCGCCCTCACCGCCGTCGCCGATCACCGGATCACCGCCACCGTCGTCAACGGCGGATTCGCCCGACCCCGCCTCCTGCCGTTCCACACCTTCCGCGCGCAGGCGGCGGCCATGCTCGGCACCGCCGACGAGGCCGCGCTCGAGGCGAACTTCGCCCGGCTCGCGTTCGACGTAGCGACCGACCGGGTGGCCGGGGGCATCCTCGTCGTCCACGGGGGCGCCGACCCGATCGTCGACCGTGACGATCAGACCCCGTTCCTCGCCGCCGCAGAGGACGCGACGCTGCTCGAATGGCCCGGCGGCGACCACACGATCTACAACGACAGCGAAGCCCGCACCGCCGCCGTCGCCGACTGGCTCGCCGACCGCCTCGGTGCCGGTGATGCCACCGCAGCCGCGGACCACCCATCCGCAGCGGCTGCCTCGTCCACCTCGCCGCCTCCCCACGACCCCTGACCACCCGGACCATCCCCACGGCCCTATGACCCCGACCACCCCAGAGGAGAACCCCATGTCCACGACTGCCGCCCCGACCCTTCCCGCCACCGGCTTCAGCCACGCGAGCGCCGCCCAGCGCGTGCACTTCGGCACCGGCGACGGGCGACAGCTCCTCGCCGAGGAGGTCGCGCGGATCAACGCGAACCGGATTCTGTTCGTCGGCACTGAGTCAGCGCAGGCCAGGGCGGCAGGCATCCTCGGCGATCTCACCCCTGCTGCGACGTTCGCCGAGGTGGTCCAGCACGTGCCAGTCGAGACGGCCGAGGCCGCGCGGGCCCTGGCGACCTCGAGCGGTGCCGACCTCGTCGTGTGCGTCGGCGGAGGATCGGCGACCGGGGTCGGCAAGGCGATCGCCCTGACCCATCGGGTGCCGGTCATCGCGATCCCGACGACGCTCGCGGGATCGGAGGCCACCGACATGTGGGGCCTGACCGAGGCGGGCGAGAAGGTCACGGGGGTCGATCCCGTGGTCCTGCCCGAAGCCGTCATCTACGACACCGATCTCATCGCCGAGGCGCCCAGGGACCTGCTCGTCGCCTCGGCGCTCAACGGCGTCGCGCACTGCGTCGACGCGCTGTGGGCACCGCGGGCCGACCCGATCAACGCGGCCACGGCGACGACCGGGCTGACCGCGTTCGCCCGGGGTCTCGAGCCCTTGGCCGCCCCGAGCTCTGAGGGGTCGGCCGAATCCGGGCCCGTGACATCAGCCGTCGCCCTCGACCTCGCCTTCGCCGCCTACGAGGCGGGAGTGGCGTTCTCCTCCGCCGGGTCGGGCCTGCACCACAAGATCTGCCACATCCTCGGCGGGTCGTTCGGGATGCCGCATGCCCAGACCCACGCCGTCATCCTGCCCTACGTCGTCGCCGTCAACGGCCCCTTCGACACGGCGGCGATGGACCGCATCGCCGACGCTCTCGGGGTCGAGGACGGACTCGTCGGGCTCGTCGACCTCAGGGACCGCCTCGGCGGACCGACGTCGCTGAGCGAACTCGGGTTCGCTGCCGAGGACATCGCCCGGGCCGCCGAACTCTGCACGGCCGCGGTGCCGCCGTCGAACCCGCGCACGGTCGCTCTCGACGCGATGACGGCCCTGCTCACGGCGGCGGTCGAGGGACGGGATCCCGCCGAGCTGCGGGCACAGCTGTCACCGGAAGCCGGCGACGCCGCGGCGCAGGCCGAGGTCGAGCGCGACGTCGTCGACCGGGTGGTCCGCTCGTTCGACGAAGCCCCCGATCCTCGGCTCAAGCGGGTGCTGCAGTCGCTGACGACGCACGTGCACGACTTCATCCGCGACGTCCGCCTCACGGAGGAGGAGTGGCAGGCGGCGATCGACTTCCTCACCCGCGCCGGGGACATCACGACCGATGTCCGGCAGGAGTTCGTCCTCCTCTCCGATGTCTTCGGCGCCTCGATGCAGACGATCGCGGTGAACAATCCGGCGGTCGGTGAGGCCACCGAGGCGACGGTGTTCGGTCCGTTCTTCGTCAACGATGCGCCGCTGATCGAACTCGGCGAGGACATGTCCGGCGGCGCCCACGGTGAGGCGTGCTGGGTCGAGGGACGCGTCACCGATGTCGACGGCAACCCCCTGGCCGGGGCCCGGATCGAGGTGTGGGAGGCCGACGACGACGGATTCTACGACGTCCAGTACGACGACGGCCGGGTGGCTGGGCGTGCGCACCTCTTCACCGACGACGATGGGAACTACCGGTTCTGGGCGGTCAAGCCGACGCCGTACCCGATTCCCAGCGACGGGCCGGTCGGCGCCATGCTCGACGCCGTCGGGCGCTCGCCCTACCGTGCCGCGCACCTGCACTTCATGGTCACCCACGATGATGCGCGCACCCTGGTCACCCACATCTTCGTCACCGGGGATGAGCTGCTCGGCTCCGACTCGGTGTTCGGGGTCAAGGACTCGCTCGTCAAGGACTTCAACGCGCACTCCGGTGACGAACCGACGCCCGACGGCCGTGACCTCGACGGTCAGCCCTGGCACGACGTGCGCTTCGACATCGTCCTCGCCCCACCGAAGGATGGAACGCCAGCTGTGTGAGGCTGATTGAGGGCGGGGGCCGTGGCCGCCCCTGGAATTGAGCCATTGTGCGGAAGGTTCATGGCGGCCGCTTGGGTTGCCCCTGCCATTGTGCGGAAGGTTCATGGCGGCCCCTTGGGCTGCCCCTGCCAGTCTGCGGAAGGTTCATGGTGGATTCGGCGCTGAGATCGCCATGGGGGCGGCGCAGAATCGCTGTGGACCTTCCGCACTTCGCGATGATGCGGGGCCGGGGTGTGAAAAGTGCGTTAGGACCTGTTAAGACGGCGTAAAGATCGGGCCTCGCAGCCGGCGGCGGCATGTGAGATGGGTGAGTACCGCAGCTGGAGCGTGCTGAGAACGCGGCAGCTGCTCGACCGGACTCACGAAAGTTAGACATGGACGCCCCTTACGCCGACTTCCTCTTCCTCCTGCTCATATTCGCCGGGGTCGCCGGACTCGCCGCCTTCGCGAAGGTCGTCGAGTCGGTGACCGCGCAGGGCACCCCCGCCGTCGTCACCGCTGATGCCGCGGCCCGTCCCGCCGAGGCGACCGCCAGCGACCGCGCGGCCCGTCCCGCCGAGGCGACCGGCACCGACCGCGGAAGCCGCACCGGCACCTCGGCGACCACCACCGCAACCCCCCGCCTCACGGAAAACCCCCGCTCCACCGACACGGCGACGACCGCCGCGCCGACTCCCCACGCAATCCCCAGCACCACCGCGGCGAACGATGCGCCCCGCCCCGCCTCGGTGAATGATGCGCCCCGCACCGCAGAGGAGCCGCGCGCATGACATGGTTCACCGGCATCACGCAGATTCTCCTCGTCCTCGCGCTGCTCGCCGCTGCGCACAAGCCGCTCGGCGCGTACATGGCGCAGGTGTACCTCAGCCCGAAGGACACGAAGGCCGAGTCTCTCTTCTACCGCCTCACCGGCGTCGACCCGCATTCCGAGCAGCGGTGGCGGACCTACTTCCTCTCCGTCCTCGGCTTCTCGCTCGTCTCGATCCTCGTCCTCTACGCGCTGCTGCGCCTCCAGGAGTTCCTGCCGCTTTCCAACGGCAAGACCGCGGTGCTCGCCGATCAGGCCTTCAACACCGCGATCTCCTTCGTCACGAATACGAACTGGCAGTCGTACTCCGGTGAGGCGACGATGGGCTACCTGTCGCAGATGGCCGGCCTCGCGGTGCAGAACTTCGTCTCCGCCGCCGTCGGCATCTCCGTGGCCATCGCCCTCATCCGCGGCCTCATGCGGCAGCGCTCGCTGTTCATCGGCAACTTCTGGGTCGACCTCACCCGCACGACCTTCCGCATCCTCCTGCCGATCTCCGTGATCTTCGCCCTCCTCTACATCGGCCTCGGCGTCATCGAGAACCTCACCCCCGACCAGGTCGTCCAGACGGTGGCCGGCGGCGCTCAGGCGACGCAGACGATCCCGGGCGGCCCGAACGCCAGCCAGGAGGTCATCAAGCACCTCGGCACGAACGGCGGCGGCTTCTTCAACGCGAACTCCGCCCACCCTCTGTCCTCGCCGAACGCCGTGGTCAACCTCTTCAACATCTTCCTCATCCTCCTCATCCCCTCGGCCCTGCCGCGCACCTTCGGGATCATGGTCGGCAGCCGCAAGCACGGCTGGGCGATCCTCGGGGTCATGGCGACGTTCTTCGTCGTCTCCCTCGTCGCCGTCATCCTCACCGAGACGACGCTGCCGACACCGGCCACCGACGCGGCCGGGGCGGCCATGGAGGGCAGGGAGACCCGCTTCGGGGTCATCACCTCGGCGTTCTTCGCGGTCTCGACGACCCTGACCTCGACCGGCGCGGTCGACTCGTTCCACTCGAACTACTCGGGACTCGGCGGCGGCGTCCTCATGCTCAACATGATGCTCGGCGAGATCGCCCCCGGCGGTGTCGGCTCCGGCCTCTACGGCATGCTCATCGTCGCGATCGTCGCGGTCTTCGTCTGCGGCCTCATGGTCGGCCGGACCCCGGAGTTCCTCGGCAAGAAGATCCGGAAGAAGGAGATCACGCTCGCCAGCGCCGTCATCCTCATCACCCCGACCCTCGTGCTCGCCGGCACCGCGGTCGCGACGATGTGGCCGGGCGCCTCCGACTCGATCCTCAACACCGACAATCCCCACGGCCTGTCCGAGATCCTCTACGCGTTCACGTCGGCGGCGAACAACAACGGGTCCGCCTTCGCCGGGCTCGACGCGAACACGCCGTTCTACAACACGGCCCTCGGCCTGGCGATGCTCATCGGCCGCCTCGCCCCGATCTGCGCGGTCCTCGCGCTCGCCGGTGCGTTCGCGGCCCAACCCACCACCGAGGCGACCCCGGGCACCCTGCCGACCCACCGACCCCTGTTCGTCGGCGTCACCGCCGGCGTCGGACTCGTCATCAGCGCCCTGACGTTCCTGCCTGTCCTCGCGCTCGGCCCCATCAACGAAGGACTCCTCTGATATGAAGACCGACCTGTCCACCACCTCCACGCCCCACCTCGTCGAGGACACGCCCACCCCGTCCGGTGGCCGGCACCCCGGCACCGAGGCGACCGGCACTCCGCTCGAGACCCGAGCGCCGCGCCGGGCCCGGTCGATCACGCTGCCGGCGCTCACCCAGGCCGTCGTGCTCGGGCTGCGGAAGTTCGATCCGCGCATCGCGTGGCGCAATCCTGTGATGTTCCTCGTCGAGATCGGCGCGGTCGTCACCCTCGTCCTCGCCGTCCTCGACCCCACGCCGTTCACGTGGGCGATCAGCGTGTGGCTGTTCCTCACGTGCATCTTCGCCAACACCGCCGAGGCGCTCGCCGAGGGCCGCGGCAAAGCGCAGGCCGACTCCCTGCGGGCGACCCGGGTGACGGCGAACGCCACCCGCGTGCTCGACTCCGGTGCCACCGAGACGGTGCCCGCCTCCCAGCTCACCGCCGGTGACCGCGTGCTCGTCACCGCCGGTGAGGTCATCCCCGGCGACGGCGATGTCATCGCCGGCGCTGCGACCGTCGACGAATCCGCGATCACCGGCGAATCCGCGCCGGTCATCCGGGAGGCCGGCGGCGACCGCTGTGCGGTCACCGGGGGCACGAAAGTCCTCTCCGATTCGATCACGGTCTCGATCACCGCGAGCCCCGGCGAGTCCTTCCTCGACAAGATGATCGCGATGGTCGAGGGCGCGAGCCGCCAGAAGACCCCCAACGAGGTCGCCCTCGGCGTCTTCCTCTCCGTGCTCACGCTCATCTTCCTCCTCGTCGTCATCACGCTCGCCCCGATCGCGGCGTTCTCCGGCGCCCCGCAGTCCCTGACCGTGCTCATCGCCCTCCTCGTCTGCCTCATCCCGACGACGATCGGCGCGCTGCTCTCGGCGATCGGCATCGCCGGCATGGACCGGCTCGTCGCCGCGAACGTCCTCGCGAAGTCCGGGCGCGCCGTCGAGGCCGCCGGCGACGTCTCGACGCTGCTGCTCGACAAGACCGGCACGATCACGATGGGCGACCGGCAGGCCACCGACTTCGTGCCGCTGGGGGAGACGACGGACATCGAGATCGCCGAGGCGGCCCGTCTGTCCTCGCTCGCCGACGAGACCCCGGAGGGCCGGTCCGTCGTGGCCCTGGCCGAAGGGGAGTTCCGCATCGACGCCGCCGGCCTCGAGGCCTTCCCCGACGCCGAGTTCATCCCGTTCTCCGCGACGACCCGTCTCTCCGGGATCGTCCTGCCCGCCTCGGCGGATCCCGCGACCGGCACGGCCACCCCGGCCCGCACGATCGTCAAGGGTGCGGCGAAGGAGGTGCTCACCTGGGCCGATGATCGCGGGGCCCGGGTTCCCACCGAGGCGAGCGCCGAGGTCGAGCGGATCAACGTCGGCGGCGGCACCGCGCTCGTCGTCGCCGAGGCGGTCGACGGTCACGGTGCCCGCGTGCTCGGCGTCATCGACCTGCGCGACATCGTCAAACCGGGCATGGCCGAGCGCTTCGCCCAGCTGCGGGAGATGGGCATCCGCACGGTGATGATCACCGGTGACAACGAACTCACCGCCCGCTCGATCGCGAAGGAGGCCGGGGTCGACGACTACCTCGCCGAGGCGACCCCCGAGGACAAGCTCGCCCTCATCAAGTCCGAGCAGGCCGGGGGACGGATGGTCGCGATGACCGGCGACGGGACGAACGACGCTCCCGCACTCGCCCAGGCCGATGTCGGGGTCGCGATGAACACGGGCACCTCGGCGGCGAAGGAGGCCGGCAACCTCGTCGACCTCGATTCGGATCCGACGAAGCTCATCGACATCGTCGCGATCGGCAAGCAGCTGCTCATCACGCGCGGGGCGCTGACGACGTTCTCGATCGCCAACGACATCGCGAAGTACTTCGCGATCGTGCCCGCGATGTTCCTCCTCGCGTTCCCCGGACTCGGCGCGCTCAACATCATGGGCCTGCACAGTCCGGAATCGGCGATCCTGTCCGCGGTGATCTTCAACGCGCTCATCATCGTCGCCCTCATCCCCGTGGCTCTGCGCGGGGTGCGGTTCCAGGCGACGACCGCCTCGGCGCTGCTGCGGACAAACCTCCTCGTCTTCGGACTCGGCGGGCTCATCCTCCCGTTCCTCGGGATCAAGCTCATCGACCTCATCATCAGCCCGCTGATGTGAGGGACGGGCCGGCGCTGCGACTCGTCCGTGACACAGCGCCCCACGCGTCCGCGGCGGCCGGGTCTCACGCCGCCGCGGGCACCCGCCGGCCAGGTCTCCAGGCCGCGGACACCGCGCCCCCACCCAACTCACCCCCACCGATCCCAGTTAGGAACTGTCATGCTCGCCCAACTCAGCCGCCAGACGTTCACCGGTCTGCGCGCCCTCCTCGTCTTCACCCTCGTCCTCGGTCTCGCGTACCCGCTGACCATGGTCCTCATCGCCACGGTCGTGCCGAGCCAGGACTCGGCGCTGCGCAACGCCGAGGGCGAGGTCGTCGGCTCCGCCCTCATGGCCCAGCCGGTCACCGGCGACGAATGGTTCTACCCCCGGCCCTCGGCCGGAGACTACGACGGGCTGGCCTCGGGGGCGTCGAACCTCGCGGTGACGAACCCCGATCTCGTCGACGCGATCGCCGCCCGCCGCGCCGACATCGCCGTCCGGGAGGACGTCGACCCCGAGGACATTCCCGCGGACGCGGTGACCGCCTCGGCGTCGGGACTCGATCCGGAAATCAGTCCTGAGTATGCTCGACTGCAGGTAGCCCGGGTGGCGAGGGAGACCGGACTGAGCGAGGAGGACGTGACGACGATGGTCGAGGACAACACGCAGCAGCCCCTGCTGGGCTTCATCGGCGAACCCCGCGTCAACGTCGTCACCCTCAACAACGAGCTGGCGAACAACGCCGACGCCCGGGTCGACGTCAACTGATGGCAGCACCGCGGCGAGGGAAGCTCACGGTCTTCCTCGGGTACGCACCCGGAGTCGGCAAAACCGTCGCGATGCTCGAGGCCGCGGCACTGGCCCGCAAGGCCGGCCGCGACGTCGTCGTCGGCATCGTCGAGGACCACGGGCGCGCGTTCACCGCGAGCCTCGCCGCCGGCTTCGAGACCCTCGACCGGGCGTCGGTGCCCTACCAGGGGCGGACCTTCGACGAGCTCGACACCGAGGCGGTGCTGGACAGGGCCCCCGAGATCGTCGTCGTCGACGAACTCGCCCACACGAACGTCCCCGGCTCCGGGCCGCGGGCCAAGCGGTGGGAGGACGTCGCGGCGATCCTCGACGCCGGCATCGACGTGTTCACGACGATCAACATCCAGCACCTCGAATCCCTCGGCGACGTCGTCGGGTCGATCATCGGCCGCGTCCAGCACGAACGCGTCCCCGACCCGTTCCTCCGCACGGCCGATGAGATCGAACTCGTCGACATCTCCCCGGTCGCCCTGCGGGCCCGCCTCGTCGACGGCAACATCTACGCCGCGGCGAAGGTCGATGCGGCGATGTCGAACTACTTCCGGCTCGGCAACCTCACTGCGCTGCGCGAACTCGCCCTCCTCTGGCTCGCCGACCGCGTCGACGAGGGCCTCGAGGAGTACCGCGACGCCAAGGGCATCCGGGAGACGTGGGCGGCCCGCGACCGGATCATCGTCGCCGTCACCGGCGGGGGTTATAGGCCAAAATGTGTGTACAGCCAGGGCGTGTCGACACTGGTCCTTATCGGGATCTGCCGCCCCAGCCTTTCTGGATCCCGTTGCCATCCTCGATACTGAATCCCG